>NZ_JACJPA010000031.1:0-52280 GCF_014695845.1 Trichocoleus sp. FACHB-591 | reverse complement strand
CGACTCACCTACCGCTCTCAAAAAGCGAAGCAGAAGCTCCAAGCGGTTTAGTTGCAGATCCAGAGGGCAAGGAGTGACTTAATCAACATCCCTTTCTATTTCCGATAAGGTTTATTGTCAAGTGGCAACGGCTTTACCAAATTCAAGGTGCGGAGGGACTGAAGCTAGGCTATTGGGGCACTCAAGGCTACCTGAAGCCAAAGGAGCAGCAAGCCGTGATGGAGTGGTTACAGCAGCAGCAAACCTGTCAACTCGAGCAGTTGGTCACTCACATTGAGGCGACCTACGGAGTCGTTTTTCAATCGAAACAGAGCTACTACGACTTGCTGCACCAAGCGGGATTGTCCTGGAAGAAAATGCAAGCCCGACGTCCCCAGAAAGATGAAGCGCAAGTCGCCCAAAAAAACACGAGATTATGGAGCTACTCGTGAAGTGGCGCTCAGCGATCGCCCGTGGACAAGTGCGGGTGCTGTTGCTCGACGAGTGCCATTTGCTGTGGGGAGATATCTGTGGTTACGTTTGGGGCAAAACGGACCAGCGCCTTGAGGTGTCCATTCCCTCTGAGCGGCAAAGACAGACCTACTATGGAGCCTTCGACTACCACAGTAAGCAGTTTTATGTGCAAGCTTACGATGCAGGCAATACGGACAACACAATTGCTTTCCTGAAGTACTTGCGTGCTCTTGATGAGCCGGCCCGGTTGCTCATTATCTGGGATGGAGTCAGCTACCATCGCTCTCATCAGTTACGAGAATATTTAGCTCAAGTGAACACAGGGCTATCTGCCTCAGAATGGAACATCACCTGTATTCAGTTCGCGCCTCACGCCCCGGAGCAAAATCCCGTCGAAGACATTTGGCTACAAGCTAAACAGTTTATTCGTAAGTTCTTTATATGGGGCAGTCGTTTGCGGCAGTGAAGTATCTGTTTGAGTTAGTGACGCATCAGCAACGCTTTACGTTTGAGAAAGCATTCATGTACGGCTGACCTTATATCCTAATTAGGATTGCTATATGAGTTTCCGCAGGCCTGCTCAGGTTTCCTTAGCAGAAAGCTTGCACTATTTAAGTATGTTTTCTACAAAAGTGTCAAACTTGGTCATGCTTGAGCCTTATCCCCGAAAGCTGCTTGACGAAGTCACGATGAGGTGTAGGCCAAGCGATCGCCCTACATGCCCACAGTTTCAACTCCGGATATAAATGCAGCGGGTAAAACCGAAAATGTTTAAGGCAGACGAGTTGAGGGCTGTACCATAGAGCTATCAGTTGCCTCGCGTTTTTTAGCATCTCAAAGTTTTGTCTATGTCACCCCTAGACTTCGTCCAGCAACAAGCTCAGCAAGCTCTGACAGAAGCCAAATTAGCCGATTTGCGGGCATGGATGGCAGCCTATCAACTGGATGGCTACCTGATTCCCTCGGCAGATGAGCATTTAAACGAGTATTTGCCAGAAGCCAAACAGCGTCGGACTTGGATCAGCGATTTTACAGGGTCAGCAGGAGACTTCTTAGTTGGGACTGAGCAAAGCTGGCTGTTTGTGGACTCTCGTTACTACGAACAAGCCGATTTACAGGTGGATCCCGCAGCCATCCAAGTGTCTAAGTTGGGCTTGGAAGGTCACAAAACTCTAGTCGAAACTCTGGAAGCTCTCGGACAAGCCGCGATCGCCACTCAGCAACCTTTTCGTTTAGGGGTTGATCCCTTCACGGTGGCGGTGGATCAATGCCGCGAGTTACAAAAACGGCTGGCTCCAGCGGGCGTGGTGCTGGTGAGCCTTCCCGAAAATTTAGTCGATCGCGTGCGGGAATCAGCCGCTTGGGCAGATGGTCAAACTCCTGCCAGTTATGCCGCCTCTCGGTTGTTTGCGGTGCCAGAAACCTTAACCGGAGAAACCGTCGCGCAAAAGCTAGAGCGGTTACGGCAAGCCATGCAGAAGGCCCAAGCCGATATCCTGCCGCTCACCAAACTCGATCAAATTGCTTGGTTGTTGAACCTCCGAGGTTGGGATGTTCCCTACAATCCCGTGTTTATTGCCTACACCATTGTCGCCGCTGATCAAGCGTTCCTCTTCACCAATCTAGAGCGCATTGACACCGAGATCCAGCAATCACTCCAACTCCATCTCACCTTGCTGTCCTACGAGCAGTACGCTGAGACGTTGCAGTCTTTGCTTAATCAGCCGCGACCCCTGCGGGTTTGGATCGATGCCAAACATACCACAATGGGTACCTACGAGCTGGTTCAGGAAAGCTCTAAGACTGGCAAAGTCCAGATTGTGGAAGCCCCGAATCCTGTGGAGGGGATGAAAGCTCGTAAAAATGCAATCGAAATCGAGCAGATGCAACAAGCCAACCTCAAAGCCAGTCGGGCAAAGGTGCGAGCCTGGAAGTGGTTTTCCGATCGCTGGACAGCAGGCGATCGCGTCACTGAGTTTGATGTGGCAGAGGCGATCAATCGATTTTATCAAGCTGAACCGGGATTCCAAGGACTGAGCTTCAACACCATCTCCGGTGCGGGAGCCAACAGCTCTATCGTCCACTATGGCACTCCCAACCTTGATGTAGACCTGCAATCGGGTCAGTTGTTACTGCTCGATTCGGGAGCGCAGTTTCTCTCTGGCACTACCGACGACACCCGCACCTTTGTGGTCGGAGAACCCACCCCAGAGCAAATTGCTCGCTATACGGAAGTCTTGAAAGCCCATATCAACTGTGCCATGCAGCGCTTTCCTAAAGGCACACCGGGATGCCAACTAGATGGCATTGCGCGATCGGCCATGTGGCAAGCGGGACTTGATTACGGACATGGCACAGGCCACGGCGTGGGAGCCTTTTTGAATGTGCATGAAGGGCCGAATGGCATTAATAAGCGATCGCAAGAACCTTTTGAACCAGGCATGGTAACGAGTGTCGAACCTGGCTACTATGAACCTGGTTGGGGCGGTATCCGCATCGAAAACCTCTACGTGGTCAAAGAGGTCGCGACAGAAAATAACGGTGCATCTCCCAAAGGCACCTGGTATGAGTTTGAATCGCTGACCTACATTCCGTTTGACAAGCACCTGATCGACTGCGATCGCCTCAATCCGCAACAACGAGAGTGGCTAGAGCATTATCACGTCCAAGTCGTGGAGAAACTAGCATCCACGCTTAACCCTGATGAAGCTGAGTGGCTCCAATTTGCTTGCCAGCTTTAAGCTATTTGCTTTAACTCCTAACTAGCTACAGGTTGCCGAGCTTCCAATTGTTGTTCCAAAATCGCTACCACCGCCATTTCTTCGGGGTTTAAAGCGTAAGCAGAATCTGAGGCGGGTTGCTGCATCGCTTTTTCCAAAGTGGATATGAGTGATCCGTCTAGATAAGCATCCAGAATAGCGGGATGCACATAATACTTGCGACATGTAGCAGGTCGATTACCAAGATGTGCTGCTACGTTTTTAATCGCCTGATTGATATTTTTCTTGGCCTGAGTTTGCGACTGAAACGGACCCATTGCATCTAACTCTAAAGCCGCCATAACTGTACCCGACCAAGTTCGAAAATCCTTAGCAGTGAAGTCTTGCTTGGTTATTTCTTGCAAATAAGTATTGACTGCACCAGAATCAATGCACTGGCTTTGGCCTGCGTCATCGAGATATTGAAACAACTCGTAGCCCGGAATTTCTTGGCAACGTTTGATGATGCGAGCCAAACGGCGATCGCTAATTTGAATATCATGATCAACGCCACTCTTGCCTCGAAACTTAAACCGTAACGTAGTGCCAGAAATATCTACATGCTGGCAGCGCATAGTTGTGAGGCCAAAAGAGCGGTTAGTCCGGGCATAAGTTTCATTGCCCACCCGGATGCAAGTTGTTTCTAAAAGCCGCACCACTGTAGCCAGAACCTTTTCACGAGACAATCCGCGCAACCCCAGGTCATGATCTACCCGCTCTCGCAGGGTGGGTAAGGCATCGCTAAAGGCAATCAGTCGGGTAAATTTGGTTTGATCTCGTACCTGCCGCCACAACGAATGGTAGCGATACTGTTTGCGTCCTTTAGCATCTCGACCTGTGGCCTGAATATGACCGTTGGCAAACGGACAGATCCAGACATCTTTGTAAGCAGGCGGAATGGCTAATGACTCAATCCGTTGAATCTCCTGGCGATCGCGGATGATTTTACCGTCTATGTTCAGATAAACAAACCCTTTTCCTCTAGGTTGGCGTTGAATACCTGGGCTGTCATCATTGACATAGCGTAAACCAGCTACTTGAGCCGACTGGACAGGATCGGTAATGAGCGAGGCTAAAAATTTTCGCCGCTGCGATCGCTTGGAACGCTGACGTTGCAGTTGCATGAGTGGTTTAACTGATTTTGCTAGAAGGAAAAGAGTTTTACGTATTGGTCACTCTAGCGAATTGGTTAAGTTCCTCACTCTGTAAAAAAGTATAGGCATATAGTTCACCCAACGAGCAAATCGTCGCCAGAGAAATAAGCCCTCAGGGGAGTAGTAAAGGGGCAAAGCAAAATCAGAAAATATCAATTGTGTAATTAATAACCCGTGAAAAAACATGGTCCTCAAACTTAATGTCCCAACCATCTCTGGCCCTGATTCGGTAGAAGATATCAAGAGAACCATCAAAACTACTGAGCCCGATGCCAAAGTTGAAGTAGATGTAGAAGCCAAAACGGTCACGGTAGAATCTGGCGCATCAGAAGAAACCATCAAGCAGTTAATTTCTGCAACTGGTCATCAAATTGCCTAATTAGACCTGGGATGGCTCACTGCTAATCGAATCCTGTATTAGTAGGGTATGGCATGATGATCAAGGCTGTTCCATCTCGTAAACGCTGACACCTGATTAAAGCAATGAGCCATCACAAAAATCCTTTATCTCAAACTCCGATTGAAGAGTTGCAGCTTTCAATGCAAGCTTACGGTTTTTTGAAGCGCACTCAAATCCATTCGCTCGCCGACTTGATCAACTACACCGAAGAAGACTTGAGAATTCTAGATCCTACTGCTGCTGAAGAAGTCATTGCAGCCCTTCAAAGCCGCTTGGGCATTACCCTGCAAAATGTGGATGCTCAAATAATTTAAGCCATTTCTAATTAGGCCATCGCCTAGCATTTAGCTAGGAGCGTTGAGTGCTCCTGTGCTTGCTAGCTAAAGGCTAAACTTTTGCTGAGTTGTATGGTGCTATACCGCATTACGTGAAGCGATCGCTAAGGATGAAGCTCCAACACCATCTAAAACCTAGACTCCTGGAGAATTTCAAGCAGGTTACTAAACCGAAATTCTCTAAAAGCTGAGTCTGCTTAAGTTAAAAAGTGTCCACTTACTTGGATAGAAAGTAGTAGAAAAATAGTCTCAACTTGAGGTAGAGGGTACCTCAAATTAGAGGTGTTAGCTTAATAATTAAGCGCACAACTTAATTTCTAGATGAATAATTTTCGCAGGTTTGCTGCCAATAAAAATAACAATTAGTATCTTAGCTTACGGTTTTAATTGTTGTTCAAATTGTATCATTCAACCTCTGATTTTATTTCATCTAGCTGATAAAGCTTTACAAGCAAGTTTGCGTGCTCTGCGACATCAAAACTCTCTCTTGCTTGAAGTTATCGCCATGTCTGAATCTCTCTCTCTTAAAGACCCAATCAGTATCCTGACAAACAGTAAAACGACAGAATTCTCATTGGTTTTAGCCAACGTCAGGCATGGTGTTTGGCTTTTTGGTATCCCTGCTTGGTTATTTGCAATTATTGATAGAAGCTTTTCTGCCTTAGCGGATAGCTGCTTTTCAGCGGTTGAAATTCTCCATTTGAGCATGGCCTCTTTGTTTTTTATCAGCTGGTTATGTCTCAAGCCAGAAGAGTCCTCACAGAGGGATACTGTCGGGGCTGTCTGGGAACCTGCACCCGGTTCTGAGTTATCTGAGCATGAACTTTTTCTTCAAATGGCTCAAGCGAGAATGACAGAGCTAGAAGATCGGCATATGATTCGGCAGGAATATGACCTACCGTTTCCTCAACTGTGTCAGATTTACCACTTGCTAAACCTGAAGCATTTAGAAAATGTGCACAGTTTTAGCTTAAATAACTTGAGAATCGTTAAGGTTAGTCAAGTAAACGCTACTTCTATCGGTGGCCACATCAAGTTTCAAACCATTTTAGAATCTCCATTTAACGTTTTAAGAATTTGGCGGCAGCCAATTGTAGAAGTTGATTTGATCTTGCACAGTCCTTACACCGTTGAGTTGAGCATTCCGGTTTATAACGAAAAACGAATTACAGTTTTGTTCAATGCCATTCCGCTGAGCGAGACAGAACATAAATTTCTCATCGACATCTATAGCGATCTGCCTTGGCCGAAACCAGTCTTGCAAGCTGTGTTGCATGTTTCTGCTTGTTTGACTTTGTTTGAAGATTTACCTTATTTGCACAAACTGGCTCAGAGGAACCTCGATCGCTTGGTTAACTCTAGCCGCCTGCCCAGTCATGAGACGATGTGGCTATTTGGACGGTTTGTGTCCCTCTATGGCTCAAGTGCTCAATCTCTACCCGCTGCTAGAGCGATCGCCTAAACACCTAAACGTAGAGCAATTATCCCCAGATTAAACAAAACTACAAATCACAAAACCAATGGCAAGATTAAACGCACAAGTCTTGCCATTGTATTTTTTGCACAACATATTTCGTAGCATCACCAGACCACGTTGAAGCGTAGGATTTTGGTTAATTCAAAATTTGATTTAGAGAGATCTGGCTTTTAGTTGAGCGATCGCCCTCAGTCTGTATCAAGCTCTACCAAACTGATTAGGCAGATCAGCTAAATCTCTACATGTAACTTAGGCTACATGATTATGCGCCTGGAACAGTTGCAAGCTTTTTTGGCCGTTGCTGAGACCACCAGTTTTCAGCAGGCGGCCCGTCGATGTGGAGTCACCCAATCTACCATCAGCCGCCAAATTCAGGCGCTGGAGGGAGATTTGGGCTTGTTACTGTTTCACCGCACAGCCCAAGCTCGTCTGACTTTGGGGGGGGAGCGGCTGTTGCCACGGGCTCGCAAAATTTGCCAGGAGTGGGAATTAGCTGCGACCGAATTAGCTGATTTGATGGCAGGAAAGCAGCCAGAGTTGTGTATTGCGGCTATCCATTCGGTCTGTGCCCATTACCTACCACCTGTCCTTCAGCATTTTTGTCAGGATTACCCAGACATTCAATTGCGTGTGACTGCCTTGGGTAGCGATCGCGCCCTTAAAGTTTTGAAAGACGGCTTAGTTGACTTAGCCATTGTGATGAACAATCGTTTGCTGACGACGGGGCCAGAAGTAGTCGTTGACCCGCTCTATAACGAATCCATCGAAATTTTGATGGGAGCAAACCACCCCTTGACCCAATACGACCGAGTGCCTTGGGCAGAATTGGTGCGGTATCCTCAAGTGGTCTTTAAGGATGGCTATGGTATGCAGCGCCTTGTCCAAGAGCAGTTTCAACGTCAAGGGGCAACCTTAAACGCCGCCTTAGAATTAAACACACTAGATGCATTTCGAGGCATTGTTCGTCAGGGTAAGCTAATTGCCTTACTGCCCAAAGCAGCAATTTTTGATGCTCATATTGACCCCACCTTGGCGATACGACCCACCGATGAACCTCTGTTGTTGCGTCAAGTGGTGTTAGTCACGACCCGCGATCGCCTGCAAATTCCTCCGATTCAGCGATTTCGCGAGTTAGTTTATCAATTGATTCGAGATCAAATTTCTGGACTTTCTGAGAGCACTTTGGCTCTAGATGCCACAGGCTCACTGCAGGCTGTATGATCCTTTAGCGGTGTTTCTGCCCAATTTCGAGCCAAACACCTGAGAAAACATCTAAAGACCGTTTTACTTGAGCTGCGACCATGAGCGATGCATTTAGAGAACTACTGCGGAAAGTTGGCAGTGGCCCCCATACGGGGAAGAATTTGGATCGCTTAGAAGCAGCCGCAGCCACCCGCATGATGTTGCTCCAAGAGGCGACTCCAGCCCAAATTGGAGCCTTTATGATCGCTCACCGCATCAAGCGACCGACCGGAGAAGAGCTGGCAGGCATGCTCGATGCCTATGCAGAACTAGGCCCCCAGTTGCAGCCTTTAGGCTCAAAGCAGACTGTACTTGTACTTAGCTCCCCTTACGACGGGCGATCGCGCACTGCTCCCATTAGCCCTCTCACCGTGTTGATTGTGGCGGCAGCAGGCTACCCTGTGATTATGCATGGGGGCGATCGCATGCCCACCAAGCAAGGATTGCCGCTAGTTGAAGTTTGGCAAGGGTTAGGAATTGATTGGACTCGGTTGACCCTAGAGCAAGTGCAGCAAGTGTTAGCTGCTACTCAACTCGGTTTTGTTTACCTGCCCCAACATTTTCCTCAGGCGCATGGGCTGGTGCCTTACCGCGACCAGATTGGCAAACGCCCGCCCTTCGCTACGCTAGAGCTGCTTTGGGGGCCTTATGCTGGAAGTGCTAATATTGTGTCTGGTTTTGTCCATCCGCCCACTGAAGTCATGCTCCAAGATGCCTTTCAGTTGCGAGGGTTTCCCGCTTATTTCACGACAGTCAAAGGATTAGAAGGCAGTTGTGACTTACCGCGCGATCGCACAGCGATCATCGGTTTGGGACAGGGCGGAGCTGATTTTTCCTTAGAGCGCTTGCTGCTAGCTCCCCGCGATTACGATTTTGCTGGCATAGATGTGCCTCTAGGGGAAACGACTCAGCTCATAGCTGAGATGCAGGCAGTTTTGCAAGGCGATCGCTCTGAACTGGCGCGATCGGCAATTTGGAATGGGGGATTTTATCTCTGGCGCTGTGGCGCTTGTGCAGACTTAGCCACAGGCTTAACCCAAGCCGAAGCACTACTCACCCAAGGACAAGCAGTAGCCCAACTACAAAAAGTGCAACAGGCAATAGCAGGGCTAGCGTCAGATCTCCAGGATCATGCCTTCGCGGGCTAATAATCCGCTGGGAAATGCTACTTTTAGTTGCTCACCCACTTGGTCTAAAAAGTTATCGTCATGAGTGGGGTCATGGTGAAACATCGCAACGCGCTTTACACCCGCTGCTTGGGCTACCGCGACTCCAGCCTGCCAAGTAGAATGCCCCCAGCCTACCTTGGGAGTCTTAGCGTCGTGATACTCTTGGTCGGTGTAGCAAGCATCGTAAATTAATAAATCAGCATCACGAGCCAAGTGGAGCAGATTTTCATCTAAGTGATCGGGGAAATGCTCCGTATCAGTGGCATAAACCACTGTTCGACCTTGCCAAGTCACTCGATAACCCATTGCGGTATTCGGATGATTCAACGAACCTGTTTCGATCGCGATGTCATCTAGCCTGAATGCATCTCCAGGGGTTAAGTCATAAAACTTGAGGTCTGACTGCATTACCTGAATTGGCACCGGAAAGTTAGGATGCAGCATTTGATCGCTCAGACGCTGCTTCATCGTCGCCCCGTTCGGCGCGATCGCCCCGTAGATGTGAAAGCAATTACCGGGAACGAAAGCGGGGGTAAAGAAAGGAAACCCTTGAATATGATCCCAGTGAGAGTGAGTAAACAGCATATAAGCTTCTACTGGCATCTCCTTGAGCAGTTCGCGACCTAAAACCCTTAGGCCAGTGCCACCATCAAAGATTAGCCGCTTACCGCCCACCCGCATTTCAACACAGGACGTGTTGCCGCCATAGCGAACCGTTTCAGCTCCAGGAGCTGGGATGCTGCCACGGACACCCCAGAATTGCACTAGAAACTCCTGAGAGCCAACGCTTGTGGTCTGGGTGTCTGACTCGTAGGCAGACGGTGAGTTCTGAGGGACTGAATTAGACTCTGACATCTTCGATCAAACCAGGCCTTGGTAGCATGTGATTGTATCGGAGCACTTCCGCTAGCCGATTGTGCTCGTCCACCAAAATCACCGTAGGACAGTGAGTTTGGACTTCGACAGCATCAAACTGTGCGTAAGTCATAATAATGACGCGATCGCCTTTCATGCCCAGACGCGCAGCGGCACCATTTAGTTCAACTGCTCCAGAATTAGCTGGGGCTGGAATTGCATAGGTAATGAGTCGCTCGCCGTTAGCCACGTTGACCACTTGCACTTGCTCATAAGGGAAAATTCCCGCTGCATCCAATAAAACCTCATCAATACTGATGCTACCCACATAATTGAGGTTGGCAGCAGTGAGTGTGCAACTGTGAATTTTGGCTAAGAGGAGCGTCCGATGCATAGTAGAGGAAAGTCTTCTAAAGGAAAAAGTTTAAAGCCTTAGGTCACCCAAACACCTTAATTAATTATGAACCCTCTCGTTTCGTCTATACTGGCACAAGTTATTAAGGTCGGGAAGACTTTGGGATCAACTAGGTAAATACTAGTAGGCAGATATTAAGAGTTGGCACTTCGCTGGCTTTACTGGCTGAGCCAATATCCTTAGTAATTGTGTTCACAGCTCAACCCTCATTTACCTGCAGCACCCCCCTCCTAGAGGAGAGGGGCAAGGAAGAGATTAGCTCAAGTTAATATCTCAGCCTTAGCTCCATGACTCTTAATAAGTACTAGAGCCTCAGTGAGTTCTAGAGCCAGAATCTTAGCCTTTTTCACTTCCAGCTTTGATGCACTCCTCAACTAGAGGCATCACTTGGTCTACATCTTTCCAACCCAAGATTTCGGTGACTTTTTTCTCCAAATTCTTGTAGGTTCTAAAGAACTCCGCAATCTCGTCTAGGCGGTGTTGAGCAACGTCTTTGAGAGATTTCACATGGGCGTAACGTGGGTCTTTGTCAGGAACGCAAAGAATTTTTTCGTCGCGATCGCCCCCATCAATCATTTCTAACATTCCAATCGGACGAGCAGTAATGACGCACCCTGGAAAAGTGGGCTGATCCATGATCACCATGCCATCGAGAGGGTCGCCATCATCTGCCAAGGTATTGGGCACAAAGCCGTAGTCGTATGGATACTGGACAGAGGCGTAGAGGACGCGATCGAGCGCCATGGCTTGCAGGTCTTTATCGAACTCGTACTTGTTTTTGCTGCCCGCAGGAATTTCGATTAGGACGTTGATCAAACCTGCTTTAGGTTGTGCAGGAATGCGCGATAAGTCCACAGTATTTCTCCAAGTTAACAAGATGACGGTCTATTGAAAGCAGATGTCAGCAGACATCTTGGCATTGACTGAATTAGCCAAACCAAACAAATGCAAGCAGAGCGAAAAGTTTTGCTAGAAAACTCTTCACTTTACTGCGACTCAACTAAGTACCCTAGACTTGGCTCAGCCATCACAATGTGGTGTCTAGCCAGTTCGTACTAGTTACTAGCATTTTAGGGGAATACGGTTAACGCCGAACTGACAATCCGGTACTCACAGCCATAATGGCTACAGCTAGGACAGAGAATCGCTGCTGAATCGGAAATTAAGGGCATTACTCTCGGCTCGATCTGGTTCAAGCTCACCATGATGTCTGCGGCTTAAAATCGTCCCAATTTGGGCTTCTACTACTTACATTAGTTCTCCTAATCCCTTGGCCCCGGTAATGAGTAGGTCTGCTGCGGCTGCAAGGGTTCTGTTCTGTTAGGCGAATAATGAGCAATTACGTAAATTGGTAAAGTCAAGGTCAACAAGGCAATTGCAGTGCCAACGACATCTGCCAATCTATGACTAGATCGGCCAGGAGGGTTGGCGGATTGGCCACCTGATTCCATAAAAGGCTTAGTTTTTAACTAACTCTGATAGGTTAACTTGCGTAAGGGCTGGGTCGTCAGCCCCTCTAGATATAATTTTAGCTATTCCCGCAGAGTGGACTGTCTTGCAGCCTACAGTCTCAAGAATTTACGTTAGAGCTTTGAGATTTCAACAACTGATGGATACTCTTGAGTTCTACTAAGATTGCCCGCAAGACTTCGAGACTAGCGTTCTGGGCTGACTCTTGCACCTCAATGGTGACCTGCCGAATTCCTAAAACATCTTTAGCAAACCGAGCCACTTCGTTGGGGTGAAACAAGAGCGGATCGTTAGGATTTAAGCGCAATTCCGGATTGAGACGCTTGGGATCGTAAGGAGAGTTCAATTCCTGTGGATCAGTATTGGCATATCGATACACAGAGGCTCGTGATCGATTCAACGCTTTCTGTACTGCTTCCACATCCATCAACTCAGGCTGAGCCATTCCAACTTCGAGTTCCATGCGTCAATTTCTAATGGATGAACTACTGGATTAACTTAAGGCTTGTATTAACTTAAGATTGACAATCTCAATCTTACGCTCTTAAGCCCGTCTGGACGCGCCATAAGCTAGCGTAAATGCCTGAGCGGTCTAACAGTTGGTCGTGTCGCCCTTTTTCAACTAAGCGACCTTGCTCCATGACGTAAATGCAGTCAGCATTCCGCACCGTGGAGAGACGATGCGCGATCGCAATAGTAGTGCGGTTTTGAGTAATGGTTTCTAAGGATTTCTGGATCGCGGCTTCGGTTTCGTTGTCCACCGCAGAGGTGGCTTCGTCCAGAATCAAAATCGGCGGGTCTTTGAGCACAGCACGGGCGATCGCGAGACGTTGCCGCTGCCCTCCGGATAACTTTTGGCCGCGTTCACCCACAATCGTGTCGTAACCCTGAGGTAATTGCATGATGAAGTCGTGAGCTTCGGCGACTCTGGCTGCTGCAATAATTTCGTCCCAATTTGCTTCAGGGCTGCCATAGGCAATGTTTTCTCTGACCGTGCCGTGAAAGAGAAATACGTCTTGGCTCACTAAGCCGATCGCGCCTCGTAAGTCCTGGAGTTGCAAATCCTGTAAAGGAATGCCATCTAACGTGATCGTCCCCGATTGAATTTCGTACAGACGCAGCAGCAATTTAACCAGGGTACTTTTACCAGACCCTGTAGAACCGACAATGGCAATCGTTTTTCCGGCGGGGATGTGTAGGGACAAATCCTCAATTACAGGTTGGCGATCGCGATAAGCAAACGTGACGTGTTGCAAATCCACTTCACCGCGCACCGACTTCACGGGCAGAGATAAATGGCCTGAATGAATTTCAATTGGGGTATCGAGCAGATTCATCACGCGGTTGGTCGAAGCCATTGCCCGCTGATACTGGTCTAGAGTTTCACCCAAGCGAGTCAGGGGCCAGAGTAAGCGTTGCGTCAAAAACACCATAACGCTGTAACTCCCCACCGAGAGTCTGCCAGCCACCGCCTCCATCCCACCCAACAAAAGAATGGCAATAAAGCCAAACAAGATGATGATGCGAATTAGCGGCACAAAGGCGGCACTGAGCCGAATGGCCCGGTAGTTGCTGCGACGATAGCCTTCACTTTCCGTTGCAATGCGCGATCGCTCATACTGCTCGGTCGTAAAGCTTTTAATCGTCGTAATGCCGCTGAGGTTGTTAGAGAGCTGACCGTTGAGCAAGCCAACTTTCTCACGCACCTCGGCATAGCGGGGGGCCAAACGTTTCTGAAAGGCGATCGATCCCCACAGAATAAACGGCATGGGCAACATGGCAAGCCAAGCCACACTAGGAGCCAGGATAAAAAAAGCTCCTCCAATAATCACAACTGTGGTAGCAACTTGGAGCACTTCGTTAGCGCCAAAATCCAAGAACCGCTCTAGTTGGTTAATGTCATCGCTGAGAATCGACATTAAGCCGCCAGTGCTACGTTCCTCAAAAAAGGCTAGCTCTAGGTTCTGGAGGTGGCCGTAGGCATCTAGGCGCAGATCGTGTTGAATGTTTTGCGCCAAGTTGCGCCACAGCCGAGCATAGGCGTACTCAAACGCTGATTCCAAACCCCAAATCACAGCGCTGAGAACCGATAAAATTACTAACTGCCCAAAGACATCTCGGACGCCAAACTGGGCCAGCCAAGAATTTTGTTTTTGTACCACCACATCAACCGCCGCCCCGATCAGAGCAGGTGGAGCTAAATCAAAGATTTTGTTCAGGATGGAGCAGGCGATCGCCCAGCGAATTTGTGAGTGATACTGATGCCCATACTGAATCAGGCGCTGTAGCGGGTGCTGTGAGTGGGATTGTCTGGGTTGCTGAGGCATGCGGTGTTGCGATCGCAAAGAAAAAAACAGCGACAAGCCGTAGAGGTCGCTGCAAGTTTCTCAAACCCTGGAACCCAACAGCAAAATAGCTCAGATGGCAGTCGCTGATAAAAACTAAGATAACGAATTGGCAAAGCTAGTAAAAGCTTAACCCCGTGGCGCGATGGGGCGATTAACGGCATCGCGGTACTGTTGCACTTCGTTGGTGTACCCGATGGGTAGCACTGCTTCCACGTTTTCATGAGGGCGAGGAATAATCACCCAAGTCTCTAAGGCACCGCCATAAACAGTTTCTACGGCTTCAATACCAGCTGCCATAGCAGTTTTAACTTCTGATACATCCCCACGAATGTTAACGGTAAAACGAGCGCTACCCGCTCGGATATAGCCCACTAACGTCACGCGGCCTGCTTTGACCATCGCATCGGCGGCAGCCAACACCGCCGGAAAACCTTTCGTCTCAATTGAGCCAACAGCTTGTGCTGAACTACCCGCCTGTGGAGGCATTGCCAATCTCCTGAATTAAAAAGTTAAGTAAGAGAGCTAAAAACCGCTATGGAAATGATTGAGCTAGATCCCTGTCCTGATTAAAACATGCGGAACGGTTCATCTTGCTCGGTGTAATGGATGGGGAGCACCTGTTCTACATTCTCCGGAGGATTGGGAATAATGTAGTGGCTAACAACCTCAGCCCCAAATACCTGTTCTACGGATACAATGCCAGCCTCTACAGACCGCTTTACTTCTGAAACTGGCCCCCGGACAGCCACCAGAAACTCGCCTCTTTCGGCCAGACCGTAATACACCAGAGTGACTGATGCCGCCTTGACCATGGCATCTGCTGCTGCTAGAACCCCTGGAAACCCTAGTGTTTGAATAACGCCAACTGCCGCTGGCATGGCTAAGCTCCTGAGTCACAGAATACGTGCAATCAATTGTACGAGGCTTCGTCACCAATTGGCATAAATGGACAGCTCCTTTTGCCTGACTTTGGCTTTAGAGGCAGTACTTCTCCGAGTGATTACTAAAGGTGAACTTGCTAAGAAGTTGCTCCGAAGCTATTGATATAGCCGCTAACTCATAGCTAGTCTCGGCCAGGCGATCGTCAACCGAACTTTCACTGATAAAAACTAAGATGCTCGCAAAGACAAGTTGATATTTCAGGTATTTCTCAGGTTCACCCTACGCAACTAACTGTTAGATGAATAGATCATTATTAAAGTTTTGATTACTTAATTCCATTAAGAAAATTAATTAGATTCATCAAGATTGGTTACCTACCGTAACGTGCTTTTTTGAAGGACCCGAGAAATCTCGCAACTTTATCTATAGCCAAACCATATACCTTATTTCAGAGCTCAAATCATACAAATGCCTCAGCTTATGCCTCAGCGAAAGTCTAGAAAGGACTCCATTGCGAGTTCCCCCATAGCAGAGGGTATTCTGGCTAAGCTGCCCTTAGAAGCACAAAAATGGGCAGAGAGCTTACCCTGGGAACAACGCCGTTATGTCCTATCTTTATGCCATTTGATCTGTGCTACGCCTCCGGAAAAGCAAGCTGAGTTTTTGGATGATTACACCGCTGATGGTTTAGTTTCTAGGGTTTTGCAGGATCGAGACAACAAAGAAAGAGTAAAAGGGTATCTAAACGGGTTTCATATTTATACAGAATTGAGCGAATTAGTTTTAAGAAATTATATTAGACAGTTCTATATCCATTCTGCTCAGGATGCTCATCGCCAACCAGATCTCTATCTAGAATCTGCTCTTAAGTTGGTCACCAATATAGAAGAAAGAAATAACGTCTTCAACTATATCTTGGGCTTTGAACTCCTTAAAATGATGTTTCGTATGAGTTGGTGGGAGCACGAGAAACTATATCGACTGCAACGCAACCAAGAAGCATTCATCAAAACCTATATCAAGCCGATTCAAAGAGCGCACGAAATTAACGGCATTATTGTCCCTAGAGATATAGATGTTTTCTTTGCCAAGCGCGATCACTTTATTCAAAAGCCCAAGGTTTCTGACAGGAAGCTCATTGAGTTGGTAATGGCTACTTTCACAACCGACGTGGTAACTAACTTTGGCTTCTCGATTATTCGTCACCTGAAATCTTTCTGTTTCGATTACGAATATGTATTTGAACCTGAGCCTGAAGCAATTTTTCAATAGCTCAGCGATCGCCTTTCATTCTTCGCCTCTCATCCGCGCTTTCAATCGGCGATCACACCTTATTGGCTTAAGCAACTAACTCTGCTAACTCCATCCAGCGCTCAGTCGCCTGATCGATCGCTCGGGTCAGTTCTGCTAAGCGCTCTGAGAGTTGTTGCACCTCACTAAAACCAGAAGGTGGGTTATTATAGAGCGTTTTTTCGATCGCTTCCTTCTCCGCTTCCATCTCAGGAATTTTAGTTTCTAGCAGCTCAAATTCACGCTTTTCTTTATAAGAGATTTTTCGTGATTTATCGCCATTTGCCGATTTAGCAGTTGGCTCTGAGGTAGTTGACGCTGCCGGCTGGTCTGGCTTTGCAACCGTAACTTGCCTGGCTTCCTCTTCTTCTTCCTTTTTCTTGAAGTCTAGATAAACTGAGTAGTTACCGGGGTATTGACGTAAATTTCCGCCCGGTTCCAAGGCAAAAATTGTGTCTATGGCGCGATCGAGGAAATAGCGATCGTGAGAAACAGCAATCACACAACCATTAAAGTCCTCTAAATATTCTTCTAAAACTGCCAATGTTTGTACATCCAAGTCATTGGTTGGTTCATCGAGAATCAACACATTGGGCGCACTCATCAATATCCGCAGTAGAAATAACCGACGTTTTTCTCCCCCAGAAAGTTTGTGAATCGGGGCATATTGTTGATTGCCAGGAAACAGAAAGCGCTCCAGCATCTGGGAGGCGCTAATTTGGCTGCCATCAGCGACTTTAACGAACTCCCCCACTTCCTTGATGTAATCGATTACTCGCTGATCTTCGTTGAGAGCGGTCAACAACTCTTCTGAATGTTGGTCAAAATAGCCAATGTGAATGGTAGAACCGATTTCGACGGTACCTACGTCTGGCTGCACCCGCCCAGTGATAATGTTCATCAGCGTAGACTTTCCTGCCCCATTGCCGCCAATGATGCCCACGCGATCTTCGGGATTGAAGTTGTAGGTAAAGTCCTTGATTAAGGTGCGGTCATCATAGGCTTTAGAGATATTTACTAAGTCAATCACTTTTTTGCCAATGCGACGGCCTGGGGTGGATATTTCCACTTTGCCTGGGCCTTGCTTGAATTCCTGCGATCGCATATCTTGAATGCGCTGAATCCGAGCTTTTTGCTTGGTACTGCGAGCTTTGGGGCCACGCTTCAACCACTCTAGTTCTCGACGCAAAACTCCTTGGTGCTTCCGCTGAGTGCTAACAGCAGATTCCTCAGCTAGGGCTTTTTTCTCTAAGTAGTAAGAATAATTACCGGAGTAACTATACAGATCCCCTCGATCAATCTCAATAATGCGATTAGTCACGCGATCGAGAAAGTAGCGATCGTGAGTAATCAAGAGTAACGCACCCCGAAAGCGATTGAGATAGCTTTGCAACCATTCCACAGAGAGCGCATCTAAGTGGTTGGTAGGTTCATCCATCAGCAACACGTCGGGACCAGCCATCAAAGCAGCCGCTAAGGCAATTCGCTTCCGGTATCCGCCCGAAAGAGAGCCAATTTTAGCTTCAAAGTCTTCAATTCCCAGTTTGGTCAAAATAATTTTGGCTTGGGTTTCTAGTTCCCAAGCGCCTACCGTATCCATGCGCTGCGAAACAACGGATAACTGAGCCATCAACTGATTCGCATCACCGTGACCATGCGCTAATTTGTCCGAAAGCTCCTCATACTCTCGTACCAGCGCCATTCCTTCTCCGCTGTCAGCAAAAACTTGCTCTAGAACGGTGTACTCTTCATTCAGGTCAGGCTGCTGGGGTAAGTAAACAATTTTGATACTAGAATTGACCAGAATTTGTCCAGCATCAATCGGTTCTAGCCCCGCAATCATCTTTAGGAGAGTAGATTTGCCAGAGCCATTAGTGCCAATCAGACCAACTTTATCGTCAGCATTAAGGCTGAAGCTGGCATCTTTGAGGATTTCCTTAATGCCAAAGTCTTTCTGAACCGACTGTAGTGTGAAGATACTCATGGAGCTGCTGGACCAAGCAAAATTGAAGACTAGGTGGAGCAATTAAATCTTACCGAAAGAACTCTTGGCAAGAATTAAATTGCCCCAGCTTCAATAGTAAACGTTGCAACCTAGAGAATTTGTTTTTTCATGAGCTCCCCAGCTAATGCAACTCCCATCAAGTTTCTGACTTGTGCGCGTAGTAGCTGGAAATATGCTCATAGACATGCTCTGGAAACTCTAGCTCCTTATACACATTGCAAGCGTCGGGATCACTGGCATCTGGGCAAATGGGGAAGTCTTGCTGCTGTTGCCATTCCAAAATGCGATCGCGTTTGGGTGGATTGTAGTCTTTACCCTGCACTTGCTGAAACAACGCTTTGGCATCGGTTTCGCTGCAATCAGGCGCTTTTTGCAAATAACTGATCAGTTCGTCTTCTTCCATAAAGTGACGCGCGATCATGGCGAACGTCAACTTGCCATAGTGACCAATATCTTGGCCTGCATCTAAAGCATCTAAGAGATGCACCATCATCTTGCTTTTACGGAGTTCTTCAACTGGCATAAATTCAAATTCCCTGGGAGATCAATTTTGGTTGAGATCGCTACTTGGTGCCTCGGCTAAGGCTCACCTAGCGACTTGGCCACTTCTTTTATAAAGGGTTTAAGAAGAACAGCCGTCTTCCAGAAGAAGGTGATCTTGATAGTACAAAAATACTGCTTAAGATGGGGGTAAAATGACCTGCAACTCTGGCCAGCGATCGCGTAGAACTCCAGCTAACGCTTGCAATCCCCACTCTTCACTACGACGATGCCCTACCACAATGACATTGATCCCCGTTTCTAAAACAGCAGAGCGGGCTGGCTGGCGAAACTGCCCTGTAATGTAAATCTCTGCGCCACGTGTTTTGGCATCTCGCACTAAAGCCTCTGTCATAGCTCCCACAACCGCGACTTTAGTGACTATCTGAGGTAAACCTCTTTCTACTGCTTCGCAGCCGCCAAATGCTCGTTGTACGCGATCGCAAAAACTCTCAAAACGCTGAGATGAAGTACTACCCAGCATGCCGATCGGTCGTCCAGCTTTTGGGCCCAAAACTTCTAGCTCAAAGAGGCCCAAAGTGTTGGCGAGCAAAGGATTGAAGCCAAGAGTTATCTGCTCATCGAAGGCTAAGTGGTAGGCTACTACTCCTACATGCGCAGGCAGTTGATCTCCTTCAAGCTTCCAAGGCCGATGCAAAAATAACGCATCTATCTCTGTTTCAGTTGCCCATTCTGCTAAATCGGACCAAGGCTCTAAAGCTAAGCCTAAGCGCTGAATTGGGCGATTTGAAGGTCGATAAATACCACCGGGATCAAGCTCAAATTGATGAACTCGCAAGAATTGATCTAGAAATTCAGCTAGTTGCGCGAGATAAATCATAAAGAAGACATATAGTAGCGATCGCAGTTGTACCCCAAGCAGTGCCTAATTTCTACCAAATCACGGCTGCGGCGATAAAGTTGCAGTACACCGATCCACTGGCTGTCATAATTGGCTAGCTAGTGTAAAGAGTCCCTATAGTTCAGTATTTTGAAGTTCTCCAAAACTGCTAAATGCGATACCATGTACCCGGCGGCAGAAATAAAGTTGAAGGAGATCTCTTTTGGTGTCCGTCTTGCTAACCGCTTCAAGGTGGACAATTGCTCAAAATTAGCCAGCACAGCAGTTTGAGGCTTAAATAAAGAGCGATCGCGCTGCAAATCCTCCGGAAAACACATTAATGCAGGTGTGGATTTAATCAAGGCCTTACTCAGGTATCTCTAAAGATGAGGGCGTAAAACTACCGAATTCTACACAAAGAGACTAGAGACTTACTGCTTACCAGGGTAGAAATACAGTAGAGGTTCAAGCCAGATCGTTTTAATCTCAAGACAGTCAAGGAACCGCGCAGCAATCGCTTCTAGAGCCAAGAAAAAGAACCGCAACACTCTATAACCAGGCTGCCCCCGCTATCCAAGTATCTCAGCCGCAACAACTGGATTTACCTAATCCGCAGGAGAAACCAATGAGAGATTTTGTTTTGGACGCTCCCAACCAAGAACGCTACACCTACTTCATTGCGTTATATGGCCGGGACTACCAACAACGGACAGGTTTGCTGCATATCAAGCATGATTTTGGTGATTCGATTCGTGACCTGCATACTCTAATCAGAGACAGACTGAACGAAGTTTTAGGTGAAGAAACTCCTTCTTGCTATCACATCTTGGCGTTAGCTGCCCCAGAACCAATTCCCTGCCCAGCTCCCACTAACTAAACGGCCCTTAGTGCACATTTGGATCTGTAGTCGCTACCTGCAAACTTGGCCTTTGAGCTTTTAAGCTCTATACCATTCTTAAACTCTTACTTCGGCTGAAATTTACCAAAATTGACCAGGTTGCGAGGTAAACTGGAGCTTATGCTCACCAGTTTTCTTCCACCCCTAGCTAAAAACCTGACTGAACCCGCTTCGATTGCTCTAGCCCAAAGCATCGAATGCCAAGGTATTCCTACCCCCCTATGCTTACAGGCGATCGCGACAGCCTATGTTCATCAGGGCAGTGGTGGCACTCCGATTTTGTTACTGCACGGCTTTGACAGCTCTGTTTTTGAGTTTCGTCGGCTTCTGCCCCTTCTAACGGCCCAATCTGAAACCTGGGCTGTGGATTTATTAGGATTTGGATTTACCGATCGCACGGCAGGCCACCCCTTTAGCCCCACGGCCATCAAGACTCACCTCTATTCCTTCTGGAAAACTCTGATCAATCAGCCTGTGATTTTAGTAGGCGCTTCGATGGGAGGAGCCGCTGCTATAGATTTCACGCTCGCCTACCCCGAATGCGTGCAAAAGCTGGTACTGATTGATAGTGCAGGCTTTAGAAGTGGGCCAGCCTTGAGCAAGTTTTTAGTAGCACCCATAGCCCATCTGGCCGCAGGAATTCTCCGCAGTCCTAAAGTTCGCGATCGCATTAGCCGCACCGCCTACTACGACCCCACCTTTGCTTCTCCAGACGCTCAACTCTGTGCAGCCCTACACCTCGAAGTACCTGGTTGGCGTGAGGCACTTGCTGCTTTTACTCAAAGTGGCGGTTATGGTTCTTTCAGCAACAAAATAGCGCATATTCAGCAGCAGACGCTGATTTTGTGGGGAGAGGCTGACAAAATCCTGGGAACTAAGGACGCCACTCAATTCCAGCAGACGATCGCTAACAGTAAGCTTGTTTGGATTCCCGAATGTGGTCATGTGCCACATTTAGAAAAGCCTCAGCTTACTGCCCAATATATTCTTGAGTTCGGTCAAGTTAAGTCTGGCCAGATCTAATTTGGGCAGGCATAAAGTGCGATCGCGGCCGTACTAATCTAGCGACCTGATCATCTCCAAGAGACTTCAGACAGGCGCACTAGCTAGCCAGTCAAAAACTTGTTCTAGTTGCTCCAGGGAAATGAGGCCGTATTGCCAAAGGATAATGGGCAGCGAACCAGATTCCTGCTCACATCGTCGTAGAGCCAGCGACATGGAAGCAGCAGAAACTGCGAGTTCGTCTTGCAGAAAGTTAATGAGTTGAGCTTTACTGCGTCCGGTTTCAATCATGGAATATTCACCTCCTTTCCTGGCAACAGTTTTGGTTGAGTAATTTTGAATCAAGCTGTATCTAAGCGCTTGCTGTTAGGACAAGTTATCACTTTTGGTGCCAAACAGATCACTTGTCTTTAAACTCTATGTTGAAGCTTTATAGTAATGAGCAATCTTGATGAAATACCGATTACTGATTGAGCGATCGCAAGTTGATATCTTAAAACAGGTGAAGACAATAGAACAGTAAGCCGACTATTCTCTACTGAAATTTTACAGTTTGCAAAATTATCTTAAAAGTTAATGATGTAGCGCTATTGTTCCTCAAAAAATAGTTGTGGCCATTATCCTACAAATGGACAACAAATGGTGCCTCATCCGACTGAACTACCTGACTAGGTGATTGTAGAAAGGATCAAAGCGATTAGTATTAGGCACAGAGCAGTTCTAAATGATTTATGAAGTTGGCGAGTTGTGAGAGGCACACTCTATTTAAGAATTGCTCTATTACATTTCCAGCTAACAGAGAGTTTTGGCTGGAGAAACTTAATCAATTGCGCCAGTGTAGGATAAGTAGCTGTACTCAGTGGCGACAGCAGTGAGAGGACGCCTGATTATTTTTACGCGTTACCCTGAACCTGGCAAAACAAAAACGCGACTGATTCCGGCGTTAGGGCCAGAGAGAGCGGCGATTTTGCAACAGCGCATGACAGAACATACATTGGCGCAAGCCCAACTGCGCCAGGTAAGTTCACCCATTGATTTAGAGGTGCGATTCACAGGCGGTAATGTCGGCCTGATGCGATCCTGGTTAGGACACGATTTGGCTTACCGATCGCAAGGTAAAGGAGACTTAGGACAACGGATGGCCCAGGCTTTTCAATCTGCTTTTCGAGCCGGGATGCAGCGCGTGGTGATTGTGGGAATTGACTGCCCCGATTTAGATGCGATCATTCTCGGCAAAGCATTTCAGGAATTACAGCAGCATGATCTAGTATTAGGCCCTGCTACCGATGGCGGCTATTACTTGATTGGTTTGCGGCAATTTGTTCCAAAATTATTTCAAGGCATTACCTGGAGCACCGATCGCGTCTGGGAGCAAACGATCGCGATCGCCCGGCAGCACAGTTTATCGGTTGGCTCTTTACCGCCTCTAGATGATATTGATCGCCCTGAAGATTTAGCGATTTGGGAGCGAGTCAGCCAATCATCTATTGCTCAGCTCGGTAACGAGAAAATCTCGATTATTATTCCGGTACTCAACGAAGCCGCCGCGATCGCCCAAACTTTAACGGCGGCTCAGCGGGCGACAAATGCAGAAATTATTGTGGTGGATGGTGGGAGTCAAGATGAGACAGTAGCGATCGCGCAATCACTGGGAGCCAAGGTAATCACGACTGCCCCAGGCCGCGCTCAGCAGATGAATGCTGGGGCAAAGGTTGCAACAGGAGAAGTGTTGCTGTTTCTGCATGGAGACACGCTTTTACCTGCTGATTTTGCTACTCAAATTCAGCAAGCTTTAATTTCCCCAGGAGTGATCGCTGGAGCGTTTGCCCTCAGTATTAATAGTGCATTACCAGGAATACGGCTGATTGAGCGGTTAGTGAATTGGCGATCGCGCTACGGACAAATGCCTTACGGCGATCAAGCTATGTTTCTCCGAGCCAAGACGTTTCAGCAAATGGGTGGTTTTGCTGATCTGCCAATTATGGAAGATTTTGAGCTGATGCAACGGTTGAAGCAAAAGGGGGCGATCGCGATCGTTCCTGAGCCAGTTATCACCTCTGGTCGCCGTTGGGCAAGACTCGGCGTGCTCCGAACCACACTGCTCAATCAACTGATAATTTTGGCTTACTTTTTGGGAGTACCGCGCGATCGCTTAGCTCGGTGGTATCGCTCCCATTAAGTCAAAGCATAAAGCTAATCTAACCGCACGCTAAACGTATTTCTGACGTTACACTGACCAGAAGTAGTCATTCACCACAGCGAATTTGTGGGTTCAGGTAGGGCTGAGAAAGTCCATCTAACCAACAAAATTAACCGGGTGAAATCGTAGCCATGAGCTACTGAGGTCAGATCACGAGAGAGGGTTTCTGTGAGTTATCTTGAATCAGTTGCACAGTTTTATAGTGAAGTTGCAGAAACGCCACAGGTGGGGCTTTGCTGTGTGCAAAGTAGCCCCTTGCAACTGCCTGGTCTAAACATTCCTGGCAAGATGCAGGAGATGAACTACGGTTGTGGGACCACCGTACATGCAACAGAACTAGCAGGTAACCCCACTGTTCTTTATGTCGGGGTGGGGGGTGGTTTAGAGGCACTGCAATTTGCCTACTTCTCTCGCCAGCCCGGAGCGGTGATCGCGGTCGATCCGGTTGAGATGATGCGGGAAGCGGCTCGCCAAAATCTACAGATGGCTGCCCAAGAAAATGACTGGTTTGACCCTAGCTTCGTGGAAATTCGGGAAGGAGATGCTTTTCATCTACCCGTTGCCGATACTTCTGTAGATGTAGTGGCCCAAAACTGTCTGTTTAATATTTTTGAACCTGCCGATCTAGCTAAAGCACTTCAAGAAGTTTATCGAGTCCTGAAACCGGGTGGTCGTCTCTTGATGAGTGATCCGATCGCCACGCGGTCCATTCCAGAGCATCTACAGCAAGATGAGCGTCTACGGGCTATGTGCTTATCTGGAGCCTTAACTTATGAACGCTATGTTCAGCATCTTGTCCAGGCTGGCTTTGGGCAGGTAGAAATTCGGGCGCGTCGTCCTTACCGTCTGCTCGATCGCCAAAGCTATGGCTTAGAGGAACATCTCTTATTAGAAAGTCTCGATTCAGTTTCCTTTAAAGTGTCAATTCCGGATGATGGAGCCTGCATTTTTACAGGGAAAACCGCCATCTATACGGGGTTAGAACCCTTTTTTGATGACCAAGCAGGGCACGTATTACAACGCGGTCTTCCCGCAGCCGTATGCGACAAAACCGCTGCCAAACTTGCAGCTACCATTCCGGATGTGATTGTGACTTCATCCACTTGGCACTATGACGGTGGTGGTTGCTGTTAGGTGGATTGTTAGGGACAAGCCTCATGCTTTTGTTTGTACTATTTCTAGCTACTTGCTTTCTTGCGTATTCCAATGGAGCCAATGACAACTTCAAAGGAGTTGCTACTCTATTTGGCAGCAAAACCACCAGCTACAAAGTCGCGATCGCTTGGGCTACCCTAACGACATTTTTAGGATCAATCTGCTCAATTTTTTTAGCGGCGACCCTACTCAAAAACTTTTCTGGTAAGGGGCTAGTGCCTGATGCGATCGCCAGTGCCGCTGACTTTCACTTAGCTGTAGCTTTAGGGGCAGGAATCACGGTCATCCTAGCCACTCTCACCGGATTTCCTATTTCTACCACTCATGGGTTAACGGGTGCCTTAGTAGGTGCTGGGTTAGTCGCGATCGGTAGCCAGGTAAATTTTGGTGCCCTAGGAAGCTCGTTTTTGCTGCCTTTATTGGTCAGTCCTGTCTTGGCGATCGTGCTGGGAAGTTTATTATACGGGCTGTTTCGGACTTTGCGAGTAACCCTTGGCATTAAAAAAGAATGGTGTTTGTGCGTGGGAGAGACTCAGCAGGTGATTCCGATTCCGCAACCAGATGCCACGAATCTGCTCAAGTGTGTGACAACCACCGACATTGCGGTAGATTCTTTGGACCGTTGTACGCAGCGTTATACAGGTAAGTTTCTAGGGGTAAGAAGTCAACAACTGATTAATGCCCTCCACTTTGTCAGTGCTGGGACGGTTAGCTTTGCTAGGGGCTTGAATGATACACCTAAAATCGTCTCCTTGCTGTTGGTCGGGCAAGCCTTCTCTGTGCAATGGGGCATGCTGGCAGTTGGCTTAGGAATGGCAATCGGTGGCTTAATCAACGCTAAAAAAGTTGCCATCACAATGAGCCAAAAAATTACCAACATGAATGCGGGACAAGGTTTCTCTGCCAATTTGGTTACAGCCGCCCTAGTGATTGCTGCGAGTCGCTATGGCTTACCTGTATCAACGACGCATGTTTCAGTGGGTTCAATTTTTGGCGGTGGTTTAATTTCTCGCCAAGCGAACTGGCGGGTGTTTTATCAAATTCTGCTGTCTTGGATTTTAACTTTACCGATCGCAGCCTCTATTAGTGCAGGAAGTTATTTGCTGCTCCATCGATAGCTTGACGAATCACTCCCTAATGACGGGTTGTGAGTATGTCTACTGTTGCGATCGCTTAGCTCAGGAAACTTTACAGGAAGAGAGGATGATTCAATCACAATCAAGTTCTAAAACCGTGACTCCTTTCGCGCAAAAGCTGGGTGCTCCCCTCACTAAGCAACCGATCAACGTCCTCCAAATTAATTTAGGCAGGCGTTGCAATCTAGCTTGTAGTCATTGCCATGTAGAAGCGGGGCCAAAACGCACAGAGGAACTGACAGCAGAAGTTTGTCAGCAATTAATTGAAGTGATTCACTGCTTCCCTCAAATTAAAACCGTTGACCTGACGGGTGGGGCTCCAGAGATGAACTATGGCTTTCGGCCTCTAGTCGAAGCGGCAAGAGCGACAGGCAAAGAGGTGATTGTGCGCTCTAACCTGACCATCTGTTTTGAGCCAGGATTTGAAGATTTGCCTGAATATTTTGCTCAACATCAAGTCAGAATAGTGGCTTCCCTACCCTGCTATCAAGCAGACAACGTAGATAAAATGCGGGGCAATGGGGTTTTCGATCGTTCTATTCAAGCTCTACAAAAGCTCAATCAATTGGGATATGGCGACAACCCCAACTTAATTCTGGATTTAGTTTATAACCCGCCAATTCCGACCACTGAGAAGTTCTCGCTCACACCTAATCAACAGAAACTAGAGCAGGATTATAAAACCTATCTCAAAGAGCAGTTTGGAATTCAATTCAACCAACTATTCACAATCACCAACCTGCCCATTGGTCGAACTAAGTTTCACCTAGAGCATCGTCATCTGCATCAGCCTTATTTGCAGTTTTTAGAAGACAACTTCAACCCTGCTACTTTAGCCAATTTAATGTGTCGCAACGAACTCTCAATTGATTATTTAGGCAATATTTACGACTGCGATTTTAACCAAATGGAAAACCTGCCTGCTAGAACTGGCGCTGGAGAAATGTTGACCGTCGCAAAGCTACTGGAAGCTGGGACTCTAGATGTAATTGAAGCTGTCCGTACTGCCAATTTCTGTTATGGTTGTACCGCTGGAAGTGGATCTAGCTGTGGCGGAGCCTTAGTGTAACTGATTCAAAAGCCGAGTTATAGTTGAAAACCGTAGGAATAAATAGCTATAGGCCCAACAGTTAAATAGGAGTCCAGACCTTGAGCCGTTCTATGGTAAAGCCTATCTTTAGCTTGATCCAACGCCGCCCTTGGCCCCTAATTCCTGTGCTAGGTATGGTGCCGCTCGTGAGCATTTTGTTGATCAGCCAAAGTCGCCAAAGTGCCCCAGTCGCTCAAGAAACTTCAACAGTCGTTTCGGCTTCAGCGACTGCCAATCTTGCAGTTCCATCTCCCACTACAACGCCAACTGTTGCTAAGAGTGTCGTAAAAACGCCGACTGCCTCTCCCAAAAAACCTACTCAGAAATCTGTAAGTCCTGCCAAGTCAGCCGCCAAAACTAGTCCTGCCTCTGCCGCTAAAAATCCCAAACCACAAGCTAAAGCTAAGTCTACGGCTCCTGCCAAGCAACAGAACACTTCTAGCCAGGCTAGTGCAGCACCCATCAGTGCTAGTGCCGCAGAGAGATTGGCAGCCGCTAAGTCCTCCACAGCAATCGATAGTGTGCTGGAGATCCAGGTGGCGATCGCAGTAGAAGCTAACTCTTTAGCTGTCGGCACCTCAACACCTGGAGTTATTCTAGACACCAATGGTCAAGTGCTCCGGGAGCTACCTGCCGAATCTGCTTATACTGCTCAGCTCGATGGATCAGGCATCACCTTAAATTCATGGCAGCTTCCCAGTGCGGTTTATATTGAACCCACAGAAGGAGGTTTGGTTTATGTTGGCGATCGCTGGTACCGGGGCCGTTTGCTGCTGATGGTGCGACCTAGCGGTTTGTTAGCCGTGAACCATGTTCTATTGCGAGATTATCTCTACAGTGTGGTTGGCGCTGAGGTTTCTCCGAGTTGGCCGATGGCGGCTCTGAAAGCTCAAGCGATCGCGGCCCGCTCCTATGCTTTGACTTATTATTTCAAGCCTGCAACCGACTTCTATCACATAGGAGATGATGAACAGTACCAAGTCTATGCGGGTGCCGAAAAAGAAGCGAACAGGACTTATCAAGCGGTGAACGAAACTGCGGGAGAATTTATTAGTTATCGCGGTGGGATTGTAGAGTCGCTCTATGCCGCTTCTGATGACATTGTGATTGATGCACATGGGGGCCGAGGAATGAGCCAATTAGGAGCCTTGAAGTTGGCGGAAGAAGGATATGATTATCGCCAAATTTTAGGCACCTACTACCCAGGCACAGGACTCGCCCGAATCGAAGTAGATCAAGAATAAAGAGCTATAGCTCCCCTTCTTTGGTAAAGAAGGGGAGCCATACAGAAGGGGAGCAAAACTCAAAATCCCCCTCCGTTGCGGAGAGGGACCGGAGAGATCAACTCAAGTTGGAAACTGTGATAAGTATTTGCTTCGTTCTCTTTAAGAATTAGCGGGTAAAGAGTTGTCCGTTGTTTGGGTAGCAGCGGCAGCTAGTTTCTCTTCGTTTTTGCGGCGGATCTTGGCATAAAGCTGGATTGTGGCAGCCATTGTAACCACTAAGCCGACCACTACCCAGGCTGTAGCATCGGTGGGTAAGCTGTTTTTGAACACTGCCAGCATCACAATCACGACTAGCAGCAGCGTTGGGGCTTCATTTAAGGCTCGCAACTGCCGACTGTTCCACTTGCATTCCCCCTTACCCAATTGTTTGAGCAAGCGACCACAGTAATGGTGATAGACCAACAGAATGGCGACGAATCCCAACTTGAAGTGCAGCCAGCGATCGTGTAACAGATCCGGTTGGGTATAGAGCATGCCGAGCGCCATTGCCACTGTCACCGCCATTCCCGGCGTGGTGATGATGTTATATAGGCGCTTTTCCATCAAGGCATACTGCTCCTGCAAGATGGAACGAGCGGGTTCTGGCTTTTCTTCGGCTTCTACGTGGTAGATGAATAAACGCACTAAATAGAAAAGTCCGGCGAACCAAACTACGACGCCAATAATATGAAATGCTTTAAACCAGAAATAAGCCATGAATACAATTCTCCCAAACAGCCTCATAACCAGAGTATCCGTTACAGTATGCCACTGGCCGAGCTGCTGACAAGTTGTTTGGCAAGTAAATTAACGAGCTGTAGTAGTGGAGGCAAAACCCACAACCATCAAAATTATTACTAATTTAATGATGGTAAAACTGCCGAAAGTCTTCGTCTTCGCTGCTGAGCTGCACCCATTCCAGCCCTAGTACCCGCAATTTTTCGACTAAGCGAGCACAGGCAGGGCGTTCGGTGGCGTAGTGCCCAGCGTCAATCAAAATTAGGCCGCGATCGCGACTTTCTTGAAACTGGTGAAACTTGCAGTCCGAAGTCAGGTAGGCTTGCGCTCCCGTCTTGACCACAGCGGAAATATAGCTCGCGCCAGAACCTCCCAAAACGGCTACCTTTTGAATTGATTGATGCAGATCAGCCGTGGGCGAAAAAATCAACTCAGGGGGCGCAAGCTGAGTTTGAATCCGGGCGAGCAAATCTTGTAAGGAAAATGCTGGTTCAAGTAAGCCGACTCGTCCGTAACCAAAGCCATTTTGCGTCGGCACAATCGGGACAACCTGAGCCAAATCCAAAACTTCGGCTAGGACATCTGCCGTACCATGATTCACTTGGTCAAAGTTAGTATGGGCCGTGTAAATGCCAATTTGGTGGGTGAAGGCTAAGCGGGCCATATCCCCGATGGGGTCGCCTTTTTTTAGCGATTTCAGGGGGCCAAAGATTAACGGATGGTGGGCAAAGATTAAGCTGACTGGAATTCCGGCATGTTGGAGGGCGATCGCCTCATGCATGACGCTGAGCGTGGGGGTGAGGCAGACTAAAACGTAGGCGGGTTGATCGAGAACTCCTGGCTCTACTTGCCAGCCACAGTTATCCCAACTTTCCTGCCAACTTGGATTGGCCCAAGCTTCAAACCAGGTAATTAAATCTGCAACTTTCATCCCACTTCAGCCACCGACATTCTGCACCCAACCTAGCACGAGACCGCTTGGATATTAATTCAGGCGAAGCTCTACCCAAACTAATCTAGACTAATCTAGCCCACGGTTCTAGATTCCCTTTTGCAGCCAATCTTCTCCGATGCGAATAGTGAGGTCAGATTCTAAATCTCCGGTGGAAGTGGCTTCAATATTACCGAGTCCGATCGCTTTTTTGAGGACTGCTGCCCCTTCTAAGTCACCTTGCTGCACAATGATTTGGGTTTGGCGTTGATGATCAGGCCAGTCTTGCACAATGTAAACGTTAGGGAAACCCTGGTTTTCTAGCAGCTGAGCTACACGGCTACCTAGGTCGGGCTGGCCAGAGGCATTTTGGATAGCAATTCTTAGGCCTTGGGGAGCGCTATCGGAAGCCAAGCGATATTGGTTGTCTAGGGCTAACCCGCTGGAGTCGATTTTGAAAAACTCTCGCATGACGCGATCGCGCCCCCGATCGTCCATGAGCCAGTAGCTGGCAATGTATTCATCGGCTTGGCTAAAGCGACCGGGTAGCATCACCATCTTGAGTTGGTCGCGCTCTAAGTTGAGACCAAAGCCGATGAGAGATAGCATTTCCTCTAGGCTGAGGTTGGTGTCAATGTACTTCCGCATGATGCGAATCGCCTTGGGGAGGCGCGGCAGCACACTAGGACTGGTGAGGCGATCGCGTAGAGCTTTGATTAAGGCTTGCTGGCGTTGAACTCGGCCAATGTCACCATATGCATCGTTGCGAAAACGCGCAAAGCCCTCGGCTTGTTCCCCATTTAAGGTTTGCCAGCCCTGCGCCAAGTCGATTTTTAGCTTTTGGGTTTGGTCTACATAAGCCATTGGCGTAGGCACGAAGACATCAACACCGCCCAGCAAATCCACAATCTCGCGGAAAGCATCGGTGCTGACGCGAACGTAGCGATCAATTGGGACATCATTTAAGGTGCGACTAACCACCCGCGCAGTTAGAGCAGGTCCACCACTAGCATTGGCTTGGTTAACTTTGGTGATCCCAATTCCCGGAATCTCCACCTGGGTATCTCTGGGAATCGAGAGCATGCTGACTGATTGAGCTTTGGGGTCAACATGCAGCAGCAGCATGGTGTCGCTACGACCGTCAAACACTTCTGAGGAATTACCCGTCACCCCAGGAACGCGATCGACCCCCATCACCAAGATGTTGACTGGCCGAGACACTTTGTACTGTAGCCCTTTCTGCCACAGGTTATTCAGAGATACGTTTTGCTCTTCTGGAGACGAAGACGGCGCTAAAGGAGTCAGCAAAGCCACACTTGCACCAATCGACGCAGAGACGGTGGTCGTTAAAACGAAGGCAAAACTCCAAAAGAGGCGTTTGGCCAGGGTAGTACGTTGGGACAAAGGTGCAGTTACGACCGGGTTGGACATGGGCGATTCAAATGGAGTGACTGGCGGAGAGAAACCTACCGATTCTTCCGTGCCATCGGGTTGTTGCAATTTGGAATTGCTGGTAGATTGTTCCACTCCTTCTATCACCTTTCCTTCACCCGAACAACCGGATTTTACGTGTGTAGTTTTGTTAATTTAACGCGATTATACCCCTACTACTGTTATTTCTCGGTAACAAAATAGGCATTTATCGCAATTCTCTACTACGTGATGGTCCGGAAGTATTGCGTGGAATGTACGCTAGGGGGCTAGCCCAAAGCTCTTACCGACCCCAGCTTACTCCGCTCCGTCGTGGGGAAATAGAGAGTTTGTGCCCTAGGCAATCGCCTAGAAGCAGATTCATCAATTTTAGGTAATTACTTTTATTTCTTTGTAGAAAATTAACACAATCTCCCTAGCCTTTGAAGCGTCAGGCTGATGGAGAGGATTTATTTGAGCAGTCACCCTACCGCTTAGAGAAAAACTATTAGAGCGAAACTATACAACCTTAGGATCTTCTTCCTCTTCAACTTGGGCGATCGGCCAAGGGGTAGGTAAGGTGTCAAACGAATCTGTTTCAGACAAGTTGGCTCGACCAAGAGGTTGAGTTTTGGTCATACCAAGCCGTTTCTTAAGGGATCTGATTAAACGTGCGAGCATTTAGCTCTCCGCAATTGAGTATGTGCCATCCTAATGATTATCTGCCGTCTACTCGTCTACTTAGCGGTAGAGGCTAACCCTAGATCTGGGGAGGTAGATTGGTAGAACTGAGACTCAGGGGTGGAATCCCTACTTAGGTAGTCGTACTCTCTGGCTGATAATAAAGTGGACGATCGCCACAATGTTAGATGAGATGGCAAGCAGGTTTTACTAACTCTTTTATTTGCGTCTAGCAACGCTGACATAGAAGCATGCAAACTACAGATGATCTCCAGAAACTGTTAAATATTTTGCCTTCGGAGATTCAACAGGTTTTAGAACAACATTCAGAGTGCGATCGCTTAGTTGAAGTCGTTTTAGACTTAGGGCGGCGACCAGAAGCCCGGTTTCCGCACCAAGCCGAGTATCTTTCTGAGCAGGTAGTGACTCGGGCTCAAATTCAGGACTGCATCGATCGCGTAGGCGACTTTGGGGGAGATAACCGCGCCGGAATTGAGCAAACCTTGCACCGGATCAGCGCCATCAGAAACCGCTCTGGTGAGATTGTTGGCCTCACTTGTCGGGTAGGTCGTGCCATTTTCGGTACGATCGCGATGATTCGAGATCTGGTGGAAACAGGCCAGTCAATTCTGATGTTGGGTCGTCCAGGCGTGGGCAAAACCACAGCCTTGCGAGAAATTGCGCGAGTTCTGGCAGATGACTTGAATAAGCGGGTGGTGATCATTGATAGCTCCAATGAGATTGCTGGAGACGGAGATATTCCTCACCCTGCGATCGGTCGCGCTAGACGCATGCAGGTGGCTCGTCCTGAACTGCAACATCAAGTAATGATCGAGGCGGTGGAAAACCACATGCCAGAGGTGATCGTCATTGATGAAATTGGTACAGAACTCGAAGCTTTGGCTGCTCGTACGATCGCGGAAAGAGGCGTGCAACTCGTAGGGACTGCTCACGGTAATCAGATCGAGAACTTGATCAAAAACCCAACCCTTTCCGATCTGGTGGGTGGGATTCAGTCCGTGACGCTGGGAGATGAAGAAGCTAGGCGTCGAGGTAGTCAAAAGAGCGTCTTGGAGCGCAAAGCTCCCCCGACTTTCGACATTGCCGTGGAGATGCTAGAGCGGCAGCGTTGGGTTGTGCATGAAACGGTGGCAGATACGGTAGATGCTTTACTCAGAGGTCGTCAACCGAGCCCGCAAGTCAGAACTATCAGTGACGAAGGTCAGGTCACCATTACCCGAGAAGTGCCCAGCCTATCGCCTGTAAGACGACCCAATGCGCCTGCGGCAAATGACTCATTTAGCAAAACCAGTCGTCAAAGCACAGGACAGCTTCTGCCTTTTCCGCAAAATCTATCTAGAAGCAGGAACTTAGCAGAAGTTGATCGTGAGTTGTCGCCAACAGAGGCTCTAGAGCTATCGGGCCCTCAACCGCTACGGCTTTACCTTTACGGGACAGGTCGTCAGCAGTTGGAACAGGTGATCAGCATGCTGAACTTACCAGTTGTTCTGGTTGAAGGGTTGGCAGAAGCCGAAGCGATCTTAGCGTTGCGATCGCACCTGAGAAAGCATGCCAACCTACGTCACCTAGCCCAAGCGCACGACATCCCAATCTATGCCATTAAGTCCAACACAACTCCTCAAATTACCCGCACGTTACGCCAAGTGTTGGGGATGCCAGGGCTAGAAGCGATCGCTGAACCGGATTTTGATCTAGCGGCTGACAGAAATGATGAGGGCGATGAAATGGATGCGCTGGAGGAAGCCAGATTAGCAGTAGAGCAAATTGTGCTACCGAAAGGTCAGCCTGTGGAGTTGCTGCCTCGCGCAGCCCATATCCGTAAGATGCAACATGAGCTGGTGGAGCATTACCAACTCCAGTCCAGCAGCTTTGGCTCAGAACCGCATCGTCGCTTACGCATTTATCCCGCCTAATACCAACGTAACCCGGGAGTCATAGAAATGGGTGGTCCTTAGCGATCGCCCATTTTTTTGTGAATTTATTTCTTCTGGCATAGACCTATCTGTTTCTTCAGGAGTAATCGTATGCCGACCATAGCAAGAGCAGGGGAGGCTGAAGCCAAATAGTGATGGGCAAGACACTGTATACCCCTTAAGTTTCAGCCTGTAGGCTATTGGCAAGCTAGGGATAGACTCTCTACCTTATTACAGTGGCGATAGGGAATTGAACTGTGGAAAAGATGCAACGTTCAGTGATCAAAGATGAACCTTTATGGTTTAAGAACGCGATCATCTATGAGGTGCCAGTTCGGGCTTTTGCTGACAGTAACGGGGATGGCATCGGGGACTTTCGAGGTCTGACGGAGAAATTAGACTATTTACAAGATTTGGGCACTACTGCCCTTTGGGTGCTGCCGTTCTTTCCCTCGCCACTCAAAGACGATGGCTACGACATTGCCGACTACACCAACGTCAATCCGATTTATGGCACGCTAGAAGACTTTCAGGAGTTTCTGGCCGCAGCCCATCAGCGGGGCATTCGGGTCATTATTGAGCTAATTGTTAATCATACTTCTGATCAGCATCCTTGGTTTCAGCGGGCGCGTCGCTCTCCAAAAGGTAGCGTAGAGCGAGACTTTTATGTATGGAGCGATACTCCAGAAAAATACCAGGAAGCTCGGATTATTTTCCAGGATTTTGAAACTTCTAACTGGGCTTGGGACCCGATCGCGAAATCTTACTATTGGCATCGTTTCTACTCCCACCAGCCTGACTTAAACTACGACAATCCAGCAGTACGGCAAGCCGTTTTCGAGGTGCTGGATTTCTGGCTCAGTATGGGGGTGGATGGCCTCCGGATGGATGCGGTACCCTATCTCTACGAGCGTGAAGGTACCAACTGTGAGAATTTGCCAGAAACCCATGACTTTCTGAAGCAAATGCGGCAGTATGTGGACGAAAGACATCCGAACCGGATGCTGCTAGCGGAAGCCAATCAATGGCCAGAAGATGCGGCGGCTTACTATGGCGACGGGGACGAGTGCCATATGAACTTCCACTTCCCCCTGATGCCGCGCTTGTTTATGTCATTGCGGATGGAAGATAGCTTCCCAATTATCGACATCTTGCATCAGACGCCGCCGATTCCAGATAACTGTCAGTGGGGATTATTTCTCCGTAACCATGATGAACTAACCCTGGAAATGGTGACGGACGAAGATCGCGACTATATGTATCGCGTCTATGCCCAAGATCGAGATATGCGAGTGAATTTGGGCATTCGCCGCCGCTTGGCTCCTTTGCTGGGGAACGATCGCCGTCAAATCGAATTGCTCAACAGCTTGCTTCTGGCCCTCCCCGGAACTCCGGTGCTATATTACGGAGACGAAATTGGCATGGGGGATAACGTCTATGTAGGCGATCGCAATGGCGTGCGAACTCCGATGCAATGGAGCGCCGATCGCAATGCTGGTTTTAGCCGTGCCAATCCGCATCGGATGTATTTGCCGATTATTGTCGAATCGGAGTACCACTACGAAGCTATCAACGTTGAGGCTCAGCGGGCTAACCCTAATTCCCTCTGGCATTGGATGAAGCGCTTAATTGCCACTCGCAAGCGCTACCAAGCCTTAGGGCGGGGTGGTTTTGAGCTGCTGCACCCAGATAATCGGAAGGTGTTGGCTTTCATTCGTACCTACGAAGACGAATCAATTTTGGTGATTGCCAATTTATCCCGCTTTGTGCAAACTGTAGAAATCGATCTCTCTGCCTTTCAAGGCATGATGCCTGTAGAGATCTTTGGTCGCACACAGTTCCCCCCAATTACGGAGTCCTCCTACTTCCTCAGCGTCGGGCCTTACGCTTTCTACTGGTTCACCTTGCAACCCCAACCCAGCGCCTTACAAGCACCAAAATCTCAAGCTGATCTACCGACATTGACGGTTCAGGGTGAGTGGCGGATGGTGTTATCCCAACGCGACTCACGGGATTATTTGGAATCGGTGCTAGCAAATTATCTCTATACCTGCCGCTGGTTTGTTGGTAAAGCACAAACGGTGCAATCGGTTCACATTAAAGAGGCGATCGCGATTCCTTTCCAAGACCGAGAAGCCCATCTCCTTTGCTTGCAAGTGCAGTATATCCAAGGAGAGTCAGAAACCTACTTACTTCCTCTGGGCTATGCAGAAGGAGACCAAGCAATCCATTTATTGGCCGATAATCCGCAACTAGTGGTAGCCCGCCTGCATATTACTGGCAAAGACGACATTGGCGTTTTATTTGATGCCACAGCCGACAAAAACTTCCTCACGGCTCTCTTAGATGCAGTAGCAAAAAATCATCGCTATCAGGGGACAGCCGGAGAACTGGCGGCTACACCAACCGATATCTTCTCTCCTTTAACGGCTGAGGCTGCTCCCCTAGAGCCGACGCTGATGAAAGGAGAGCACAACAATACCTCGATCATTTATGGCGATCGCTTGATTCTGAAGCTATTCCGTAAAGTTGAAGAGGGTATTAACCCGGATTTAGAAATTGGGATCTTTTTGGAAGAAAAGAAATGTCTAGAGCATTTTGCTTCGGTTGCAGGTGCTCTAGAGTATCGCCAACCCAATAAAGAACCCATGACTCTGGGCAGGTTGCAAGAATTTGTTCTGGATACCAGAAGCGGTTGGGATTACACCCTCGATAGCTTACGGGACTATTTCGATCATGCTCTGATTCAGCCAGAAGCAATCACGGAAATTTCAATTCCTTCAGGAACGCTGTTTGATTGGCAAAAAGCTACGGTGCCTGACTCTCACCTCAGCAAGATTGGTTCTTATCTGGCTAATGTCCAGCTCTTGGCTCAGCGGACCGCGGAACTGCACAGTGCTTTAGCTTCCGATCTGGAAAATGCTAGCTTTGCACCAGAACCCTTCTCCACATTCTATCAGCGCTCTATTTATCAATATGCGCGCAATTTGACCGGGAAAGTGTTCCGGTTGCTGAAGCAGAACTTAGGCACTTTATCCGCTGATGTTCAACCGCTGGCTCAGTCTGTTTGTGATCTCCAGGAGAAAGCGCTGGATAGCTTCCAACTCATTCTGAACCAAAAAATTACCGCGATGCGGACTCGCTGCCACGGAGATTATCATCTGGGGCAGGTGCTGTATACCGGGAAGGATTTCATCATTATTGATTTTGAGGGAGAACCGAATCGAACTCTGAGCGAACGCCGGATGAAGCGATCGCCTTTACGAGATGTGGCAGGGATACTCCAGTCCTTCTATTACGCCGCTAACCAAGCTCTCCGCAATGAAATTGAAGGTGGCTTGATTCATGCCGACAACCTAGCTCTTATGGAGCAGTGGACGGAGTTTTGGCACGGTTCTGTCAGTGCTACATTCCTCAACACCTACCTTGAAACTGCGGCCCATCATCCTTTCGTGCCTCAAACCGAGCAAGAGTTACAGGTGCTGTTGAATGCGTATCTTTTGGAGAAAGCAATCTACAGCCTCGGCCACGACCTCAACCACTACCCTGCCCAAGTAGAGATCTCCTTACAGCGATTGCTCCAGTTGATTAACGCTAGTTAGCAACTCATAGGGGCGAATGGCCGTTCGCCCCTACAGGGTTTCGTGTGAAAAAAGAGGGCGATCGCCTCTGTTCAACAGAAAAGCGATCGCCCTCTTTTTTATCTAATCTCTAACAAATCTCTAACAAAGAAATTGAACCAAAATTAGCGCTTATTAGAACGCTCTTTCTCGCGTAAAGCATCACCCGCAGAGTGCAGTAGCTCACTGAGAATTTGCCGAATTTGGCGCTCTTTTTTGGCTACGGCTGTCCCTGCATCTCCCAAGCGCTCCTCTAGCTGCGATCGCTTCTGCTCCACTTGCTCGGCCAACGCTTCAGCTTGAGGACGAGAGCGGTCATACCAGTTTTTGGCTTCGTCTAAATATCCTTGGATATCTTCGGTGCGTCCACCATAGCGAGCCGCTAAGTTAGCTCGAAGAATTGCTAGTTGTGCTTGGAGTTGAGCATAGCGTTTTTTCATCAAGGAGACTTCATCGCTATCTCGCAAGCTATCGACTGCGGATGTAATGGCTGTCTTAACCTTGGGTGAAGTCTCACCGTGGTCTGCTTCACCCACATCAACTAAGAGGCGATCGATTTCTTGTTGCAGTTCTGCCTCTTCGCTGTCTAATCTGGTTTCCAATTGCTTCATCTCCGATTGGGTTTGAGCGATCGAGCGGCGTCTTATCTCACTCACGCCCTCAATAGCGCCTTCCAGCGAAGCCGTTACTTCTTCCTTTAGCTCACCACCTTTTTCTTGAAAGGTTTCCACAACCGCAGAAATGGCATCTCTGACAATATCCCGAAGTTCACCAGAACCTTGCTTTACTTCAGAGCTAACTTGGGAAACTGCCGACTTGACAATGTCTCGGATGCGGTCCGATCGCACTTGTCCAGTAGATTTGACTTGTTGCAAATCTTGGGTAATTTTCTCTTTGATATTGCTAGGCATATTAAGCACTCATGTTGTAGGTAGGGGCTGTTTCAAGCTCACACTTGAAGCCAATAAAACTCGCACTGTAACAATCAAATAAGCTGGAGTATTGTTTGATCTTGTCGCAGCCGAGCTTAGATTGTTCACCCTCCTTAGACATAACCTGAACAGAACCTGAGTTGCCTCAGCGCCATTGCTCTGCCTAATTTACTTCACTGTAATTAACACTCCAGCACTTTCGTTGGCTAATCTATCGACAGCACAGAGAGCGTAGGTGCCAGTTGTAAGGATGACAGTTTTTGTGTCAGCAGGTAGGATTCGCTGCAATGTCCAAGTTTCTCCTGACTGTTGATAGAGGGTCCAAGATCGCACTGTACTATTGGCTGTGGTGCTCCAAGTGAGGGTACCGTTTTGCAATTTCAGGTTAATCGGGAGAGAGGGGCGATCGCTACTCAACCAGGTCATTGCAGGTGCTAAAGCAAGCTTGGTATAGAGGGCATTCTTGAAAGTGTCTGTAATGCCTAAACGATTGTCAAGCAAGGGTTTAGCGCTGAAAAAGATATTGCCCAAGGCTAATTGAGCTGCCATGCTGCGAGTGATGGCGATTTGCTGCTCTACCTCTGCAACAGGCCACTTGACGCTGTCTAATTTACTTAAGTGGTTGCCGATATAAATGTGCCGACGTTGGGAATTTTGCTCAGTCCACCACTGCAATAACATTGGATAACTCTGGGCGGGAGCATCAATGCGCCAATACAGTTGGGGGGCAAGATAGTCGGCCCAACCTTGTTGCATCCACTTTAAGGCATCGGCGTACAGGCGATCGTAGGCATCTAATCCTTGAGCCTTGGGAGGCTGTCCAGGGCGATAAATCCCAAAAGGGCTGATGCCAAATTTGACATGACGTTTCGTGGCTCGAATCCCGGTGGCAAGGCGCTGAATCAGTTGATTGACATTCTCCCGTCGCCAATCTCCCAAGGAGAGTGTACCGCCTTTTGCTTGGTACGCCTGATAGGTTTTCTCGTCTGGAAATGGCTGGTTTGCGATCGGATAAGGATAAAAATAGTCATCCAAATGTATCCCATCTACGTCATAGCGGCGAACTACGTCCAAAATCACGTTGTAAGACAAATCTTGGACTACTTTTGCTCCTGGGTCCATCCACAGCTCATCTCCATACGGTAGAACGGCTTCTGGATGCGTTACCGCAATATGGGGAGCAGCTAAAGATTTGTCTTGTCTATCGGTTCTAGCGCGGTAGGGATTGAACCAAGCATGAAACTCCATATTGCGCTGATGGCATTGCGCGATCGCAAACTCCAAAGGATCGTAGAACGGCTCTGGAGCTTTTCCTTGCGTCCCGGTCAACCAGCTACTCCAAGGCTCTAGCTGTGAAGCATATAGGGCATCTCCTTCTGGTCGCACTTGCAGAATCACCGCATTGATGTTCAACGCTTGGAACTGATCCAATAATCTGACAAACTCTGCCTTTTGTTGCTCTACAGATAGCTTTGAGGAAGAGGGCCAATCGCGGTTCCAAACTGATGTTACCCACACGCCGCGAAATTCCCTAGTATGAGACACAGCGGCGGTGCGCTGATAATTCACAATGTAGTTGGATGAAATGACGGGTGCTTGTCCCAAATACACCAGGGTCTGATAGAGCAAGGCGGCAACTTCTGCTCTGGTGGCAGCTTGGGCAGGATTCAGCCGCTTCAGGTCTGGGTAGTTGACGATCATCCCCGCACTGGTAGCCGCTGCGATCGCCTCAGTCGCATAGGCAGGAATTTGAGCTGCATCTTGATACACCGTTGATAGAGCCCCTTTGAGATCGGCCACAACCATTTTGTTGATGCCTAAGCCATTCACTAGGGAAACCAAAACCTGAGCCCGAATAATCTTTTCGTTCGGTTGAAACTGATTATTGGGATAGCCAGACAGAAACCCCGTTTCGTAAGTTTTCTGGATGGCTGCTCGCGCCCAGTGGGTAGTAGGCACATCAACAAACGGCACATAGGGACGAATGGCGGGCTTTGGAAAGGTCGCTTGCATCAATGCGGCAAACTCGGCCCGCGTGATGGATTGGTTGGGCCGAAAGGTACCATCCTCAAACCCTTTAATGATGTTACGGTGCGCCAAATTCTCAATAAAAGCGCGGGCCCAATGAGTTTGAATATCCGGGAAGCGAGCAGTCGTGTAAACCATCAGTAACCTCAATGTAAATGCAGCGACTGGTTTATATTTTTCCCAGGCCAAGCACACTCATTTGCACTCGGCCTAGAGCCAAATTAGTACTTCCCCCAAGCTGCCTGGCTGGTAGCGATTGCTAGCGCATCTATGAGCCGTAGATTGGTACGAGTTTAGCGCCAGAATATACATCTTCTGCACTACTACATCTAGAATCCCTTAAACTTGCTCCTGTTCCTGACAGTACCAAACCCTATCTCTTTGGCAGCAAAGCTTGATGAAATTCGAGATAGGTGATTTTCCTCTAGCTATTCAGTGATATCAACTAGTTTGGTAAGCGCGATCGCATCAGAACGAGTTGGTACGCATAACAATAGTTACACCAAATTTCCTTAACCTTGGCCTGAATAATTAATAACACTGTCGTACCACTTCCAGAGTAGCAGCTCTAGATTACAGAACATTGTCGTATAAAAAATAGTTTTGGGCTCGTTAAAACTTCAAAGTAGCTCATACAAGCTTTTTGGAATCAGCTCCACAAGCATTAGATAATGATGGATTTAGGCTAAGCCTAAGTATTTATAAGTACTTTAAAATTAATTTCCTAGTATATTTTTTTGATAAATCATACTTAGATGCTCTACTGCCTCCGTACAAGTCATGTCAATTTACATACAGAGACCTCTTTAGTAGTGCTCAGAGTAAAAAAATGAGCCGAGAAATACGTAGATAAAAGGTACTTTTGATACCTAAATTGATCTGTCTCTCAAGGGGTCTCAATCATCAACATTCACCCAATGAGAGCAATGAACTTCGTATCTAACCTTTGGAAAACCGGAACGGTTGCAGCTCTTGGTGCTCTTTTTTCGGCTGGCTTACCACTAGTAGTACGACCTGCGATCGCGAGCTATGCTCCGGAACAAGAACCCAACAATGATTTGTTTACAGAAGCCCAGAGCCTGGATTCCTTGTTTTCGCTCGATTGGGATGAAGACATTTTGAATTCTTTGGAAATCCCCCATGCCTCTATTTGGGGTAGTGGTTTTTCAGAGTGCATCACGCAAGATGAGTGCCTAGATGAATTCGACTTTTACTCATTCACAGTTCCTACAGGCAAGCGGACTTTTAGCTTCTTTGACATCGATCGCACAACTGGAGATCTAGACACTCAACTCTTTTTGTTCGATCGCCTACCAGATTTGACTTTACTCGCTTTCAACGACGATGCTTTAGCCAGTTTAGGAGCTAAGGGTAGTCAGGCAAGTTGCTCAATTTTTGATCCCAACTTCTCTTGTGATTCTTTTTTGGGATTCAACCTGAGTAACCCAGGCACTTACTACTTAGGTGTCAACTTTATTCCTCCCGCTACAGCAGGCCGAATAGAAGGTAACTACACATTGCATGTTTCCTTACGGACTGAAGACGTGCCTGCAAGTGTTCCTGAGCCTGCTTCTGGATTGGGGCTTCTCAGTGTAGGTGCTCTAGGTGCAAGAGCGATCCACAAGCGAAAGAAAGCTACTGGTCTAGACCAAGCTGCTTAAACTTCACCTAATACTGTGATTAGGTCAAAGGAGCGATCGCCTGTAGAAGCAATATCAGTAAGCGTTGAAGATACAGGTGTTAATAGTAACTTCACAAAGCTACTGGGCTTCTAAGGCCTAGTAATACCAAGAGGAACAGGCGATCGCCTAAGCAATTCAGTGACAACTAGTACAAAGTTTTAGTGAAAACTACGTAGGTACTTACATTATTACCTCTACGTAGTGCTTCAATCAGAAGTGATCGACCTCTACCTAAAGACGTAAGTATTTACCTCATCCATTCAGATCTATATGACTAGAGAAAGGAATATGTTTAACTTCCCTCTAGGCATCTGGCGAAGTTGCCTTCGGCTAACTTCCAAGATGCCTAGATTTAAAGGGAAACCGTTTAAGCACTTGCGGATTGCCATTCTATTTGCTCTGGCAATTTTTGCAGGTCAGGCGGTTTCATCTACTTTATCGGCTCAAACAGTTTCTGACTCGCTGCCACCACTAGTTTCGCTGAGTACGGTTCCAGTCCCCAAACCACCTAACATCAGTGAATACATCAAGAACGAAAAAGCAGCGATCGCTTTAGGAAAATCTCTATTTTGGGATATGCAGGTAGGAAGCGATGGCGTGTTAGCTTGTGCCTCTTGTCACTTTAGCGCTGGCGCAGACAACCGCTCCAAAAACCAAATCAACCCTGCTTTAATTGCTGGGGACAAAACCTATCAAATTGGTGGCGCACCTAACTACCAATTGCAGGTCAGTGACTTTCCCTTTCACAAACTGGCAAACCCCGATGACCGCAACTCAACGGTGCTAGCGGATGCCAACGATGTTTCCTCTTCTCAGGGAGCATTCAATGGGTTCCTAACCGAGGTGGTGCCCCGTAAATCAGCCGATGCAGGGACCGTTGAGACAGACAACGACTCCTTCGAAATACAGGGCATTAATGTACGTCGGGTAGAGCCTCGCAACAGCCCCACCGTCATCAATGCTGTTTTTAACTTCCGTAACTTCTGGGATGGTCGAGCGCAGCATGAATTCAACGGACAAAATCCATTTGGCGATCGCGATCCCAATGCGCGAGTTCTAAAAACATCAGGATCAAGTGCCGATTGGGTAAGAATCAGCATTAAGAATTCCAGCTTGGCTTCTCAGGCAGTTGGCCCACCGCTGAGCGGATTTGAGATGTCCTTCCAAAAGCGCGGATTCGCTCAATTGGCACGAAAAATGCTCTCCCTGCGTCCGCTCTCTAAGCAGCAAGTCAGTTCTACAGATAGTGCTCTAGGGTCTTCTAGCCGCTATCCTTTACCTGGCCTCAAGACCTCTACCTACGCCACCTTGATTCGCAATGTCTTTCAAGATGTGTGGTGGAACAACACCAATACGATCGTAGAGTTTGATGCCAACAATAATCCAGTCTTAAAACCTCATCCTGGAACTCCTTTGGCAAGTAATCAATTTACCCAAATGGAGTACAACTTCCCCCTCTTCTTTGGTTTGGCAGTCCAAGCTTATGAAGCGACTTTGGTCTCTGACCAAACTCCTTTTGACAAATATGCTGTCGGAACCACTAGCGCTCTGACTGCCCAACAGAAGCACGGCTTAGAACTCTTCGAGGGTAAGGCAAAGTGTATTAACTGTCATAGTGGTCCAGAGTTTACCAACGCTTCTGTAGCGAACGTCAAAAACCAGAAAATCGAACGGATGCGGATGGGCGACAACAACGTTGCTGTCTATGACAATGGCTTCTACAACATTGCTGTGCGACCCACTGGGGAAGACTTGGGTGTAGGTGGTACCGATCCATTTGGTAAGCCGCTATCGTTTAGCAAGCTGACTCAGCAAGAAGTGGCTGCGGGTGCGCCTGCTCCTGTCTTGGAGGGTATTCCTGAAGAAAACATTGAGGCAGCACCGCTAGACCCGAATGAGCGAACTGCCGTGAATGGAGCCTTCAAAACTCCAACGCTGCGTAACGTGGAACTCACTGGGCCTTACTTCCACAACGGCGGTCAGCTCACTCTACGTCAAGTGGTAGAATTCTATAACCGAGGCGGAGACTTCCACGAAGCCAATATCAATGACTTGGATCCCGATATCGTGAATCTGGGTCTAACTGAAACAGAAAAGGATGATTTGGTCGCTTTCATGAAAGCGCTGACAGATGAGCGAGTTCGCAACCGCAAGGCACCTTTTGATCATCCTCAACTGTTCATTCCCAATGGTCATCCCGGTGATACTCAGTCTGTTACTAATGATGGCACTGGCAATGCAACGGATAGCTTGCTCAATATCCCTGCGGTGGGAGCTAACGGTGGTAAGCCATTACCCTACTTCTTGAATGTTTCACCAATGGCTAATTTGACCCCTACAACAACCACATCAACTACCAGTACTAATTCACTGGAGGGCAGCATCACTCAACAAGATTGCCCAGCAGGCACCACGTTAAAGTTCATCTCTGGTGGCTATGCCTGTATGTAAGCGATCGCTGTAATCCAGATCAAGCCGTTCTCCTAGCTTTGCCTAGCTTCCTGTGAGAAGCTAGGTTTTTTATTGGCCCCGGAGGGTGTACAGCATCACCGCCAAAGCTCCTACCCCTAAAATAATCATTAGACCCGCAGGCATAAATTTGCGAGTTTTGGTCCAGCGTCCCACAAACACAATGATGAGTAGAGCAGTAATCGCAGCGGCTAAAGGCAAGCCCCAAGCGTATCCTTGCAGTTGTAGCACTGCCGCACCGATTAGCAACAGGCCACTGATGCTACCAGAAATGAGGGATGCTTTACTTTGAACTTGGAGGAAGCCCACGATTCCCCCGATAATAGCTAAAGTTCCGTAGGCGATCGCGGCCAAAATACCTGGGTTAATCACAGCTGATTCCATAAGGTCAATTCCCTGGCTATCAGGGCTGAAGTTTGTACACTTAGTCCAGAGATTAACGGACGATCGCGCATTCCTCAAGTAAACTACCTGATTCATTCATGGATGCCCAAACTGTTGCTTCAGTTCAATTTATCCAACGTCAAGCCGCGTCCCTCCTGCTCTACCAATTTTTATTTGAGGAGGAAGTCGGTCGGCGGTTTGTGGAACTGTTGCAAGCCCTACGCCACACGGATGTAGACGGGTTGGCTTGCGTGCAAGCTTATGGGCGCTGGTTTCAATCTTTGGCCGCGAGCAATCAAGGCTGGCAAGAATACCTGCTGATGCAACTCCTCAAGGCTGATAATCCCTTCTCGCGGCGCGTGCAGCAAACGGAATTAACCGAACTACCTCCGGCTTTAGTCACAGCGGCGCGGCATGACTTGCGGGTGCTGCAAACGCTGTATGGCTGCACGAGCTATCGCTTGAGCCAATGGGTGCAAGTAATAGCCCAACTGCCTGCGGCTCCAGTTTCCTGGGTAGATGACTTGACCTGCTTTAGCCCCGCGATCGCGCTGCATACGGATGAAACCATGCAGGAGCAACTGCTGATCACTAAGCTGCAAACGATGGATGATTGGTCGGATGCCTTGGAAGATTTGGCGGCCTATTACCAACGTTTTGGCACTGGCTTCTTCGCGGAATATTGCGCCTGTCGCTGGCAAGCTGGAAAGTTAGCAGGAATTGCTCACCCTGACCCCATTCGGCTCACTGATCTAGTGGGCTATGAGGCGGCACGGGAAGCTTTAATGAAAAACACCGCCTTTTTGTTGTCTGGTTACCCAGCGTTGCATGTGTTGCTCTATGGCAGTCGTGGTTCTGGGAAGTCGTCCCTAGTAAAGGCGTTGTTGAATGAGTACAGTGACTTGGGGTTGCGCTTGATTGAAGTCGCCAAGTCTGACCTAAAAGAGCTGCCTGTGATCGTGGAGCAACTGCGGAATTTGCCTCAGAAGTTCATTGTTTTTGTGGATGATCTGTCGTTTGAAGAAGATGATGATGCTTTCAAATCCTTAAAGGTCGTGCTGGAAGGCAACTTGACGGCTCGAGCACAAAATGTTGTCGTTTATGCCACATCCAACCGACGGCATTTGGTGCGCGAGTTCTTTGGCGATCGCCCCCGACCGAAGGATAGTGACGAAATCCACAATTGGGATACGGTGCAGGAGAAGCTATCTTTTAGCGATCGCTTTGGCCTAACTCTAACCTTTGAGCCTGCTAACCAGGATGTGTATTTGCAGATGGTGCGACACCTCGCGGTTCAGGCAGGAATTGCCATCAGTCGCGAAGAGTTGGAGTTCCAAGCCTTGCAATGGGCGACGCGCCACAATGGTCGTTCTGGCCGTACCGCTCGACAATTTATCGACTTCTTGCAAGCAGATTTGGCGCTTTCTAGCTGACTTGGGAGACCCCTCCCCAGCTCCTCTTCGCGTCGGGGAAGGGTTTCATGCTCTAAAAACGATAACCCGCTCCTACCTGCACTCTCACAGGAGGATTGGTATCAGCGCGATCGCGGTTGAGCCTCAATTTGGCATCTCCGTAAATCACAATGCCATCACTCACGGCTGCTTCTACGCCTGTAGTCAGGACGATGCCATTGCGATCGCCTAGAGGTGTGGCTTGTTCTGGCGTTTTGACGAAGGTATATCCTGCTCCTGCATAAACGTTGGTGTTGCCGCTCACGGCGAGGTCGTAGGAGAGCATTGGCATCACGGCCTTGACTTCTTTATCTACTAAAAAGACGGACCCTCTTGCCGAGATTTTGCTGTTGGGCAAATCCAAGCGGCCTTGAAACTGATTTTCGATCCCGACGTTGGAGTTGTCAGTAGGCTCTTGCCAAAGCTCTGATGGAGACCAAGTAGGGCTACCATCCCAGGTTCCTGGCTCCATGAAGGATTGCAGCATTTCGTTGGTTTTGCTGCTATCAACCGTCACACCAACGTAGCTACCCTGCATCCCTTGAGGCTGAGCGCTGGCAGACTGAGCTAACAAAATGCTGGGGGCGATCGCTAAACCAAAGCAAATCAGGGAAGGGAAGGGCAAACCTAAAACTGATTTCATAAGGTTTCGACTAAAAGCTACGTCATGTTATGTCATCCCTTACAGGGTAGCGCTGATTGCTTCAGGAAAGTTACTAAGGGGGCGATCGCAGTTACTGAACTCTGTTTACTGGAAGATAAAGTACATGAGGTTTACGTGCGTTCACAGGTTGAGGGTCGCCAAGCACTAGCCTCTGCTGTTCTAGGTCAATCACAATCTGGGTTTTACTAGGATAATATTGCTGTACGAAGTTAATGAAGTCGTCTATAGTACAAGGCTTATTACTTCCCCCCCATGAAATTATGATGAAATTGCTCATGAACTTCACAGGCTAGAGTAACTAAGTTGTTCTCAACATCTGCTAGGTGGGGGTATTCATTTTGTGAATATAGGTGATGAGCCGCTAACTTTAAGTTATTAACACGAGTTTTCTTATCTCCAGTGACTCTACATGTTTGAGAATCCCGCTTTTTGACCTTATCCATTGTTGTCTGGATACGCTTATCCCGTTGTTGAATTTTAGTGACAATATCCTCTATTTGAGGCTTAACTACGTCACCCACATCCCAACACCATTCCTGACGATTTTTCTTCGACAAATTCTCTTTGAAGGCTTGAGCTAATTTGTAAATGCCTGACAAGGAGAAATGCTGACTACCTCCATCGAGAAAATCATCAAAATCTTGACCCTCGATTAGAGAGTGTTCGGTACGCTTGGCATATTCTGCCATCTTGCTCAAATAATCCAACCGAGTGCCGAAGATGGCCACAACATCAGCTTTTGAAACCCAGAACTGGTCTCTACGCTTAACTAAGGATGAGCAGTTATCTAAAATCTTTTTTCTAATAAAAGCTCTACGCAAATCTTTTTTAGCATGCGTAAACCACTCTTTGAGAATATCCCAAAAACTCTTTTTTCTGGTCAACTCTAGATAGCGAGCTAGGGTATAGGCACCAGATAGAGTGTAGTCTCGCAAGCCATTGGATTTGTTGACTACTTTGTAGTCTTTACCTTCGATCAACTCCCACTCGTCATCTGGAATCGAATCAAAAAATCTTTCAGTATCTATTAGTTCTTGATCACTAATCTTTAGCGTTTTAAGCAGGTCTTGGGATGTAATATAGATTTCTGCCATCTTCTAAAACTTCTCTGTAAGGCTTTTGTAAAAAACAGTCAAGCGATTAAAAATTTGAGCATCCCCAGTTTTGGTGTTATCTGGGTGGTAAATCTTGCTTAGGTCTCTATAAGAAGCCTTAATCTCTTCAGTCTTGGCTGTTTTAGGATCTAAACCAAAAGCATTCCACGGCAGGTCATACTTAAGGATATTAATCCCGTTAACACATCCGTATCCCTGCTCGTTTTCCTCACCTGGTAAGACTCCAATTAGCTTACGGTAAAGGTCTTCCCAACCTGCCTTTTTGCTGAGGTCGAGTTTATCCATACCACTTGTCGCCATTTGAAAAGTGCCAGACTTCTTCAGAGCCGTTGTATCCTTAACGCTGAAGTGTTGATAAATCGCTTGCTTGAGTTCAGGTAGAGAAAGTCCTTTAGTTTTGGTGACTTTTTTCTCGCCTTTAGTTGGCTCTTTTTTGCCTTTTGCTGGTTCCTTCTCAAGTGTAAACAGAGCAAATTCTCTGAGAACTGCCCCACTGTATCCGTACTTTTCAACTAACCGTTGAATTTCGGATTCCACTCTTTTGGTGAGTTGTTTCTTGGCCATTGTATTTATTCCTGTAAGGAATCAAACCAACATTACGCAATAACACTGGTAGTCTGGATGATGAAGCTCGATCTGTATTTCTGCACGATTAGAAATATGCGCCATAGTTAAGTGTTCCCCTCATCAGTTCAAAAAACTGGTGGTTCTGGATAAAGTTTTTAAGAAGAGAGTGGCTGAATATATGAAGAAGCAATCGCCCTTGTTCCGTATCAAGCGATCGCCCTTTCTTCAATTAAGCGAATATAGAAAATAAGTACTGATCGCGAGACGTAGGGAAAATTGATGAGTCACCTACAAACCAAACTGCCAACCGATACCTGGGTTGCTGCCTCTTGGGAGGATTATTTGCAGGCGATCGCAGATCCTGCTTACGCAACAGGGAGAGGTTACTACTACAACGGCCACATGAGGATAGAAATGCTGCCAGTCGGTCACGATCACGCTGCTGCTGATTCCGCGATCGCCCTAGTAGTCAATCTCTTTGGGATTACCAAAAACATTGCCCTCAAGAGCCTCAACAACTGCACCTATCGCAAAGCCCACCACCAAGAATGCCAGCCTGATATTTCTTACTACATTGGGCCACAAGCTCAAGCAATTCCTTGGGGTACCAACATCATTGACCTAGACCGCTATCCCGCCCCCGATTTAGTCATCGAAGTTTCGAGCACTACCTTACTCGCCGATCAAGGAGCCAAGCGCTTACTCTACGAAGACTTAGCCGTAAAAGAATACTGGATTGTAGATGTCCAGCAGGGGCAGATTCTCGCCTTTGCCATGCTGCCCGCCGATCCGCAAGGTGGCATGGCTGAGCAAGGAAGTCGGCGAATTCGCGAATCGCAAGTTTTACCGAGCTTAGCTATATCCGTTTTAGAAGAGGCATTGCAACGCAGTCGGCAGATGGACCAGTCTCAAGTAGGGGCTTGGTTACTGGCTCAGTTTCAGTAATGGGGGCGATCGCACGTACAATCAATGGGCATAAGGTTTGAAGGACTATCGAGATACTGCCTCCATGTGCCAACTGTTGGGAATGAACTGCAACGTACCCACCGACATCTGCTTTTCATTTGAAGGCTTCTCGGCACGGGGTGGCAAAACGGATGAACACCAAGATGGCTGGGGAATTGCCTTCTTTGAGGGGTTAGGATGCCGTTTATTTCTCGATGAAAAACCCTCCTCCACCTCCCCCATAGCCGAGCTAGTGCGGCAATATCCGATCAAATCTACTCATGTGATTGCCCATATCCGCAAAGCAACGTTTGGGGGAGTGGCGCTGGAAAACTGCCATCCCTTCCGGCGGGAACTGTGGGGGCGCTACTGGATCTTTGCCCACAATGGCGACTTGCCCGACTTTTACCCAGAAAGCAATGGCTTTTACCGTCCGGTAGGACAGACCGACAGTGAACGAGCTTTTTGCTTGATCATGAATACTTTGCGGCAAGCCTTCCCAGAAGATAAACCGCCCCTAGAACAACTTTATCCAGTCTTGGCCGAAGTCACTCGCGCGATCGCCCAGCAAGGCAGCTTCAACTACTTGCTTTCTGATGGCGAACACTTCTTTGCCCACTGTTCTACCAAGCTCTGCTACATCGTGCGTCAGGCTCCCTTTGCCGCAGCCCATCTAATTGATGCTGACCTCACCGTTGATTTTCAGGAACTGACTACCCCCCGCGATCGCGTTGCTATTATTGCCACCGTGCCGCTCACCGATAATGAAGTTTGGACACCTTTTCAACCCGGAGAGCTACTTGTCTTTCGGGATGGCTTACCGCTGAAACCAGAGACAGCTACCAACTCAACTGGCGATCGCCCAAGTTAACCCAGCCCAGGTTAGTCCAGTTTTAAGAGTGTGTAATTGCGCGATCGTAAACTTTGGTTTCAATGTCATGAAACCGATAAAATCCGAGTACTCTGTTAATAGAAGCTAATTAGCTTCTGAGACGAGTAAATCGTTACGTTGCACGTCAAGAGGAGGTTAAAAATTAATTCCTCATCCTGTTTGCTGGACCAAATTACCGCTACATTTAAACTGGTTCTTGGTATTTCCTCTCCACTTTAATCGGGAGCTCTGTTGCTGATAGTTTCACTGAAATTTACGCTTCAATGAAGTCTTGCATCAGCCCAACTCCAAGTAACCTCAACCTATTTGGGGAAGTCAATCACAAGAATCGTTCTGGGTCGTAAGTAGTCCAGTTTCCGATCGATGCAGATTACAAGTAAGTTCCTTTGTGAATTTATCGACCGAAATTACAACAGCATCCAATTCTGTTTCTCATATCTCCCTTCTGGATTAAAAGAGAGCCTTGTTGCTGACACCTTTGTCAGAAAGATTTAGTTTAAATCTTTTTCAGCACAACTCTAGGCAAGCTCATCGTATTGGAGGAGATTATTGTAAGGAACGATTCTGGGTGCTGTTGTTGTTTGTTGATTTAAAGAATGGAATTAAGTGCTTTATTAGCTAATTTCCTAGTTCGAGATATTGCAGCTACGGCAATCACCTTTGCGATCGCCCTCAGTTGGCTCAAGCTAGTCAATACGCTAGCCCAACGAGGCTGGCTAGAACAAAAACTTAGCCGCAAAATTATTCATATTGGGACAGGGCCGTTGTTTGTCCTCTGCTGGCATCTCTACAGCGAGCAGGCGAGCGCTCGGTATTTTGCGGCTCTGGTACCCCTCGCAATCACCCTTCAGTTTTTAGCGATTGGCACCCAATTGATTGCCGATCCTGCTGCTGTTCAAGCCATGACCCGTGAGGGCAAGCCCGCCGAAATTTTGCGGGGACCACTGTATTACGGCATTGCTTTCATTCTCTGCACAGTGTTGTTCTGGCGCAACTCCCCTATCGGAATTCTGGCTTTAATGCTGATGTGTGGCGGTGATGGCTTAGCAGATATTGTGGGGCGACGACTAGGCAAACACAAGTTACCCTTTAGCTCTCATAAAAGCTGGGCAGGCTCAACAGCCATGTTTTTGGGCAGTTTTGGTTTTGGCTTGGGATTTCTGATGCTCTTCAATCACTTGGGCCACTTTCAACTACCTCTCAATTTTGCGAGTACCACAGGTGCAGTGGCAGCGATCGCGTTTGTGGCAACTCTCGTAGAAGCTCTACCATTCTCAGACATCGACAACATCACGCTGGTAGGGGTGGCGATCGCAATGGGATTGTGGCTGTTGTAGCATTCTCAGGACTTACGCAGAGACAGACATAAACTAGAGGCATGAGCTTCACCAAACTGGATTACTGCCAGTACTTACTAAGCAGTCCGATTAACTACACGATGACGAACTTGGCTGAC
>NZ_JACJPA010000030.1:0-57192 GCF_014695845.1 Trichocoleus sp. FACHB-591 | reverse complement strand
GATCTGTAGTTGTCGTCGCGATCCCTGATTGTCGTTGCGATCTGAGGTCTCGATTGACAACACCCACTCACCAAGTCTCTGTCGCGACACGTCTATCCTCTTGACATTTAATAGCTTCGTGTAAAGAGATAGAGCAATTGGATTTAAGCCAGTTTGTAGTAGCTCAATAGACTAACAATTCGTTCACAACTCTGTATCGGAGTTAGAGAGCTTCACTTGGGACAGAGCGATCGCGCTGTAACGCAAGACCTAAGCCAAGTGTTGAGATTTAGAAAATTTCTGATTTTAGGCTGAGGGCTGGGTAAGGTAGGGCGAGCGGGTTTAGTGAGCAGTCGGGGAGGAGCTGGAGGGGCGATCGCTCTACCAAGTATTTGCCCTCTCATTGAGGAATTAGACGGAACTAGTTCGGGCTAATTAATAGTTATGCCGCTTCATTTACGCGTTGGAGCAGCCTTTGCAATTAATCTGTGAGAGTTCAAAGTTAAGAGTTTTGAAAATCATTAAAGGAATGATTGTAATTAAGTTAAGGTAATGCGGCTTTATATCAGAAGCTAGTGTAAATATGATGTTGGTCTTTAAGCCAAATTTCACTGATTCGCGCTTGCCTCCCCCTCATCTTATGCAAGATCTCTATCCTTTCTCTAATGCTCCATATGCTTTCGCATATAAGTATGAGGATAATCATGTTAAGGATTACGTTGCTTTTTCAGCAAATTCCAGTGGAATAGGATTTTCTGAATCTCAAGGCCAAAAAAATTTGGAAGACTGGTTAAGATATAGATTTTTTGCAACTAACATTCGTCCTGCATTGTATGCACCAGGTAGATTTTATAAACGCATGTGGCGACCGCCAGGATATCTTCCGCGTCAGTTATTGGCTCCTGACTTAAAAACTCTGACGCAATCAGCACTTTCAGTAGAACTTTTAATTGATAGGATGCAGGAACTATTCGCAACTGTTGAACCTTCAAGTAGAAACATTGAAGCTTTTGGACATAAAATACGCGAAATCTTGTTACTTGCTTGCATGGAAGTGGAGGCTTCCTGGGTAGGAGTTCTAAAAGAGCATGGATACATTAGAAACCACTACACAACGAAGGATTATGTAAAGCTTATTGTGCCTATGTGTTTGGAGGATTATCAGGTGCAGCTTCGTTGGTATCCCGATTTCCCTTCGTTTAAACCTTTTGAACGTTGGGATTCTAGCAAACCTACACAATCAATTGTATGGTACGACGCCTACAACGCTACAAAGCACAATCGAGAGGCTAATTTACATAAGGCTACTTTGGTAAATGCTATTCATGCAGTCGGAGCATCTGTAGTAATGTTTTGTGCCCAGTTTGGGATGGCTGAAGACGAGCTCTTAACAAAGTCTATCTACTCTATGTTTGACATTAAGCTAGATGATAAATGTCCTGAAAGATCCTATATTCCGTACGGTAGAGCTAGTGGTGTTTTCCCAAGCGACTGGACTCCTATAAAACATAGCTTCTAGATCAAATGCTGTAGCCGTACGATTCCAAGAGCTAGCAGCATAACAAGTCATTGGAGCGGCGGTTAAGCATTTTTTCGTCTGCGTTCCGAGTTGTCTGCCGCCGCTCAATTTGGTCGTTACCCAGCCCACCCTTAAGCCACCATTCGCCTCAATCGCGCTACAGGAAAAGCAGCCGCTAAAAAGTCCCAAGGTTCCCACTCGTCATCGTTGGTCAGGATGTATTGCTCTCCTCCAATCAATTGGCTAGCTGTAACTAGCCTCAGGCGATGAGCTAAGTCAAACCATTCCTTAAAACCTGGTTCTGCGGCTTTGGTTGCTTTCGGATGCTCGCTTCCCGCCAGTTTCCAGCACTGACTGACGGCATCCCTGAGCAAGCCGATCGGATTTCTCACCTCATGCCTATCTCGATACTCGATCGCAGCAGCGAGGGCATCTGCAACCACCTGGGAAGGAGCGGCTAAAACTTCAGCCTTCAGAGGCGAAGTCAGCGGAAATCCCGCTTGTTCAATTTTTTCAAAAATGGCGGTTTGAGCGGCGGCGGAATCAGCGCCCTCTGCAATCTGTTCTATTTCTGACCCAGATGCTTCTAGAACGGGTTGAGACTTAACAGGTAGGGTAGCGCTTACTGGCTTGGAATCTTCCACTCCGTCTCCACCCACAACAACAGGGCGGGCGGGTGGCTCCGTTGTTGTGGTGTTTATTAAGGTGTCTAGAGTGGAATCTATTTCTATATGATCATCACTCGTTTGGGAGATGATGACCTCTGAGCTAGGAGATGAACTCCCAGAATCAAGGTCATCATCTCCTAGATTTGTGAAATGAGACGGAGCAAGGGTTTGGGCCTGATTCTGAGCTAATGCTTGTTCAATGGTCTCTCGATTGAGTTGGTACTGATAGGCGCGATCGTACTTGGCTTTTGGGTTGTTGCGCCGCTTGAGGAGTTGCAGTTTATTGGTCAGCTTGGCCAGTGCTTGGCGGATGGTCTCAACGCTGTACTCCTCAAACAGGTGCTCTCGGATTTGCTCGAGCGTCAGCCTCACCCAGTCGTCAAGCTTGTGCTTGACTTTCCATTGCTGCCAACCTTCAATGATGGCGAGGATTTTAGCCGCGCAGTAGTTGCGCTGGGTGATCTGCACGTACTCCTTGCAGAGCTTCAGATAAGTGAGATTAGGGGAGGTGCTCATCTCGTTTGTACCTTCCGCAGCTCTAGGTCTGTTTCATGCACATCCTGCAAGTCATTCGAGTTCGAGCAGGTGGGTGAGAGGAGGACTAGTGCTGGAGTGGGATCTGCTGGGGCAATCTGATTGGCAAAAGCTGCTTTAGCAGTTCGTTCATACTCTAGAAAGTAGCGACAGATTTCTTTGCGCTTCCCGGTCTCTGCCATCATGCCGGGAGGTTTAAGGCAGTCGATTGTCAAAGCAATCAGTTTGCTAGAACGCCCGCAAGTGGAGCTTTTCAATCCTTCGATTAAAAAGTCTATCCCTTCATCAAAGTTCTTGATGGGCTTCTTGTGGGCCACTTGGTTGGACGAATAACTCAGCCATTGCGAAGCTTCATCAAAATCAACTAGAAACGAATCAGCAGACTGAACTAGAGCTAATGCTAGCTCGTGAGAGAATTCCATAGGGCTTCACCTGGTGGTTAACAGCTAGAGGTGGAGTACAGGGGCGATCGCAAGGCGTGCAAACTGAGCGATCGCTTCAACTACTAACTGAGAGAACTAGACAGATTCATCTCGACATTGACCTGCTCCAGAATCGTATTTTTTAGCAGCAGCTAATCCACCGCAGCGGATGAGCCGTTCCAAAACTTCTGAACGAGTAATACCGAGTTCATCAGCAACCTTGTCCATTTCATCGGAAGCCCAATCAGTAATCATGAACTGCTTGGGTCGTTTCCGTTCTCCGTATGCTCCGGGTTCAGCTCTTTCGGGTCTCGGCACTGTTGATATCGTCATCTCATTACCTCAATAGATTATCAACCCGGTTAATAGACATCAGATTAACATGAACTGTGGAGCTGTATATATATACATATCATGATATCATTATAGACATAAAGAGAGGGCAATCGCCCAAGTCGCCAAACCGAACGATGCCCTCTCTTTGAGAAACCCTATTAAGGATTTGAATCAATGTTACTTCAAACTATTGCACCCGCTCAAACCGAAGAAGAGCAGGGTTTTGGCCACATCCATGCCACGGCTCAACTAGAACTCGAAACCTATCTAGAAGAGCAAGTCCGTTCCATTGCTCCAGCTAAGATTGACAGCCTCTCCCTAGGTGATGGCTACACCTACCTCTCAGTGATGGACGAAGATCGCCCCATTACTAAACATCCCATCCGCCTCATCATCCAGCTTGAAGATTGCCAAGGTAATGAACGGCTCGTGGACTTAGTGACCAATAATGACCGCTTCGCCTTCATCACTCGCATCATCCGCAATCACTTCGATGGTTGCTGGAAGATTAACGAGACTTGGACGCCTGAGGATGGTTGCCCCTTCTAGATAAACAAACGATCGCTCCTCTCTTGGTAGGGGCAATCGTTTTCTAATGGAACTCCCCTTATTGGCTCTAGGGCAGCAATACCCTGGAGCCTAATCGTTTAGCGATCGCCTCAAGGTGTTGCCTCGCTACAGGTGTGCGTTCTTAGTCGATAGAGCAAACACAGTAGCTCATCATCCGTAAGCTGGCTCCTACGCTTACTGTGGAAGTTATCCGCAATAAATTGATGGACTTGCTCAACACTCCACCCCAATTGCCTAACTTCGATTTGAATCCCCACAATCACGTCGCTTAAATCGTCGCAGGCGATCGCTGGAGGTGAAGTCGAAGGCTCTGGCGGTAGGATCAAAGGTTGTGGAAAACTCGTTTCCCCCCTCCCTGGACCCTCCCCACAAGAGTTTATTTGTTTTTCCAAGACAGCATCATGCCCCCCACCCTTCATATAGGTAAAGGTGTGTAATTCCTCTCTAGGAGCCTCTTCTAGCGCTTTGGTTGGTTCTACCGCTGGAGGCTGTGATGCGGCTGCAACTGTCTCCTGTGGCTCCATTACACACCTTTCGGGGTGCCACAGTTCTTTGTACTTCTGCAAAGTGGTATGACTGCACTGAGCTAAGGAGGCGATCGCTTCGGCTCGTGCAGTGGGGCGATCGGGTAGCTGGCCTTGTTGAGTCAATTCAAGGACTGCTTGTTTGATCCGCGCCTGGGCGTCTTCGGCTCGCTTCTGGTTGAAGTTGACGATGTTGTTGGCAGCAGTGCCTAAAGTGAGGCTGCGATCGCGTTTAGGAGAGGTGCCGAGAGGCCAGTAATAGTTCTCGACGGCTATTGCCCATTCTTGAGCTCGACGGCTGATTTCGTGCTGGTGTTGGCACCACTCTCGGTAGCCAAGGCTGTGGATGGCAGTGTGTTCAATGTAATGGGCTAGAGCTGCGCCGGATAGGTATTGGAAGACGACGCCGTAGCAGCCGATGGTTTTGAGCAGGTGGTTGGTTTGTCCGGGTCCGGTCCATCCTTGCTCCATTTCAATTTCCAGTTCTTGCTGCCAAAGGGCGGTGTTGCTGCGACGGTTGTAGGAGCGGTACTGATGCTGCTTCTTTGCCTGGGCGATCACCTGGTGAAGTTGTTCTAGATCCTGGGCTGCTGCCGCTTGATCCCACTGCTGGAAGAAGGAGGGCAGATCGCTGGGTAGAGGTTGCAGGGTGTTGCTGAGGAGGACGGAACCGCTGCTGGATTGCAGGGGCAAGCGATGGGCGTTGTACTCGCTGTATTCTCCGGCTTTGCTGTAGCGCTTGACGTTGGGAAAGACTTCCAGTTGGCCTGCTTGCAGGGGCAGGTGGTGAGCTTCTAGGCAGTGTTTGAGAGCGACGGCGAGGCCGAAGGTGGGGACTGCTTCAGGCAGAGGAATGTAGAGATGGAGGCCACCGTTCCAGCTGGAGCGTAGCAGCAGGGTTTGATGAATGCCGATGCTAGCGAGGGCAGCTCGAATGGTGGCAAGGGCTTGGCGATCGCGGGTGGGGTGGTGCAGGCTGAGGGCGTCGAGGTCGATGAGGCCGTGGTAGGTGGTGGGGCCAAAGCGAACACCGACGAGTTGAGCGGCATCTTGCCAGTAGGTCCAGAGACTACGGGGCTTGAGGGGGTACTGCGTAAGGGTCTGCCAAGCAGGTTTTTGGCCAGCGTCGGTAGGGGTAGGAGCGACGATCGCTTGCCAGGGGTAGGGGAAGAGCTGGCACAATCGCTGGCCTAAAGGTTCGCGGGGCAGGGGTTCTGATAAACGCTGACGAGCCCGCTTTGGGGCGATCGCCTGACTTTCACGAGTAGGTGTTTGTCTATGTGGCATGATGCAACTCTCTAGTCCCGTGGAGGTAAGGGGACAGAGGGTGCAAAGTAGATTGATACAGCTGATCACTCTGCTGATGCAGGGGATCGTCACAATAGCTATGCATGGTCTCTCTGTCCCGAAATAACGGCTAGACAGGGAGAGCGATCGCGCTGAGTAAGAACAGCTAAGTTTTCTTTAAAACTCTTTCGAAGAACGAGAAAATTTTTCAGTTTGCTTCGATGCGCTCCATCCCTGGTTTAGAGAGGAATAGAGAGCCATTGGTCTTTTTAGAAATGGTGCAAAAGGCCTTGTCACTTTTTGCCAAATGACCGTAATATAGACGCATGGCGATGTGGGTGACTTAACTGCGGGCCGTCCAAGCACACAAGTAAGAGTCCCCTCTATTCCAAACTAATAATAAAAAACCTTCGAACCCCCTCTGTTAGCGCAGTTGGGGTTTTTGGTTTTTAGTAGTCATGAAACATCTTTACCTCCTGGAGTAGCGGCCCGTTTCGTATCTCTACAATCACTAATTCTCTCCGTTTTTACGCAACTTGAAGAGTAGTTTACCTGATCCATCCAGCGATCGCTGCTATTTTCAATGCAATGAAAAATTAACGACTTGCAACTGGGAAGTCTGACTTCACTCAGTCGAGCAGTTAACCACTCCGCCGCATTTGACCGACCCTCGAATGTATTAGGGACAGCCAACGCCAAAAAACCTGATTCTGCGTTGACTCAGCTTGTTTACTGTAGCTATCCCCATCCTGTAAAACGACTAATTATCCTTAGCAACCATTTTTCACTACTGCTAACAAAGACATATTAGTATTTAGCTATAAAGCGATTAAGAGTTTAACTTAAGCACTTTGTCGCACAATAACCTGCTCTAGTAGACGAGTTTGGATTGAATTCATAGCTGCTTGAGCAATTTCTTGCCAATCTGACTCGGTAAGCAAAGAGCACAGCATTGGGTTAAGTTGCAATCGTAGCGGCTTTTCGGCAGGGTTCGATTCCTCTTCGGCAAGAAGCGCTTCAAGGTATTTCTGTTGTTCTGAGCTAAGTTGAGCTACGCGGGCTTGAATTGATTGCCGCCCCTGAGCCAAAGCAGCTTCTGTGCCAGCTCCTAAATTTGCGCGCTCCAAGAGATGACGCAGTTCACCAAAGAGAATTGATAAGAGCTTTACCCGCTTGAGCTGGTCTTGAAGTTGAGTCGGATTAATGGAAAGAGGCCGAGAAGTGCGAACTCCGCCGATCTGCACATCCTGCTCAGATGCTGCTTCCAGTTGAATGGCTTCTTGGAGCCAGTTCTGATCATAATTAAAAGTTTCCCAGTCAAATGGCATTGTCGTTTTCCTCTGACTGACGTGGGTTCAGGACACCGTACTCAAAGTAGACCATTTCTCGGTCAGCATCATACCCAAGATTCAACATGTTCCGCGACTCATAAAATGCCTCTGAGCCTTGTAAGGCATGTAGCCCCAGTCTACCTTGATAGCCTAAATCTAGACTCCGCTTGCGGGAAAATTGTAGCAGGACAGAGCCTACGCCTCTTAACCAAGGGTCAGGGTTAATCAGTCGGCGATTCCAAGGGGCTGAAGCCAGGGCTTCAATGTACACTAGGCGTTGGCCGACGGCCCATTGAGAGCGATGATGTTGAATCTCAAGCCACAAAAGTCCTTGTGTTAGCTCGTTTTGCTCAATTGCGTAAGCCTCCTAGCGATCGTTTGAGAGGGACAGGCGCTTTTTTCTGGCCCAATCCCAGAAAGTATCCTCAGCCCCCAAGGCTTCGAGCATAGCTTTTCAAATATTGTTGAAGTCACCCAAGTGGCGAGGAGGCATATCGCATAAGCGTGCCTCCACCCATTGACCATTCCCCTGTAATAATTGGATTTTCTGCTCCATTGATTCCAATTTTTACCTAGATGCTTTGGTTGGCTATCAGCGATCGCTTCAGGGAAGAAAGTTCAGAACGGGCGCTTCAGGGTTTTATGGTGGATAACTTTGAGTCTATGACTCAAAATTGATAACTTTATGGGCGTAACATGTGATTCTAGTAGTAGCACGGTGAGCTAGGAAGTACTCAATAAAGCAATGCTGATTGGAGTTCTCAATCGAAAAGGTGGATGTGGCAAATCAACGACAGCAGTTCACCTAGCCTACTGGTTGTCTCAGCAAGAGCGTGTGATTCTGATTGATGCTGATGGACAAGCAAGCTCTAGTCAGTGGCTACAAAAGCTTGATATGCCCTCTGTTGTGATCAATGATCCTGATGATCTCTTTGACCAAATTGGTAAGCTTGCCGAAGAGTATGACTCTGTAATTGTGGATTCGCCTTCAGTATTAGGGGAACCAGCTAAGTCAGTATTGCTGAGCGTTGATTTAGCCCTAGTCCCAGTGCAACCTTCTAATTTAGATTTACTTTCAGCCAAAGATATTGTTCGTTTAGTCAATCAAGCGCAAAAAATTCGTAAAGAGATACCTAAAGCAGCAATATTTTTGAGCCGAGCGGCCCGAGGCACTGTTCTACTTAGAGAAGCACAAGAAGCTTTGAGAAAAACTCAAGGATTTAGGCTGTTGGATTCGGTAATTTATCAACGTCAAGTGATTGCTGATGCACCAGGGCAATCTGCCACTGTATTTAGTATGACTGGTGAAGCTGCCACTTTAGCAGCTAAAGACTACAACAAGCTTTTTGAGGAGGCTATAGATTATGGCAAGACGGAAGAGCCTAAAAGATGAATGGGCTTTTGAGGCCGATTTAGGATCTAGAGATCACAGCATTTCTGTTGACTTAATTGTGTTGCCTGCTAGCCAACCTCGTCGATATTTTGACGCTGAAAGGCTACAGCAACTTGCAGATTCCATTCGTCAGTATGGAATCTTAGAGCCACTTATAGTTCGTCCTTCTAGCCAGTCAGGAGTTTACGAACTAATCGCTGGAGAACGAAGACTAAGAGCGGCAAAACAAGCTGATTTATCTTCAGTTCCTGTTGTAGTTCGTGAACTCAATGATGAAGAAGCTCTGCAAATTGCACTGGTAGAAAACTTACAACGTGAAGATTTAAACCCTATAGAGGAAGCAGAAGGCATCTTGCAACTCCTGGGACTAAGACTAAATATGAGTCCTATAGATATTCCAGCTTTGCTTTACCGAATGCGAAATGAGGCGAGCGGTAATACTAGGCAAAACGTTTTGCTTAACTCGGAGGCAAAAACCGTCCAGGCCGTTTTTGCTGAGCTTGGAACCATCGCCTGGGAGTCTTTCGCGACTACACGGCTGCCACTGTTAAATCTGCCAGTAGAAGTCTTAGAGGCACTGCGAAATGGGCAGATTGCTTATACCAAGGCTCAAGCGATTGCTCGCGTTAAAGATGATGAGCAGCGCTGTAAGATTCTGGAGGAAGCGATTGCAAACGACCTTTCTCTGTCTGACATTAAAGAGCGAATTGCCAACTTTAAGGTCAATCAAGTGAGAGCGAATAATTCTTCCCCTTCTTTAAAGGATCAGTTTAATGATGTCTTACGCTTAGCAAGACAATCAAAGGTTTGGAACGATCCTAAGAAGCAAAAGAAGTTGGAAAGGTTATTGACAGATTTCCGAGCACTGGTTTCGGATGCTGGACAGCTCTAGCCTGGACTCCAGATTAAAGACTGAGCACTAGTGAATTGAAAAGTTCCTAGCATATGCAAACGAAACTACTTGGAAAGCAATGCATAAAGTACACAACAAGCTAGTTCGCGATCGCATTCCTGAAATTATTCAGGCAGCAGGGCAAGAATTCAAAGTGACAACGTTATCCGAAGCTGAGTATGAACAGGCTCTGCGGCGGAAGCTCCTTGAGGAGGCTCAGGAAACTGTAGAGGCTGGCAATCAGGAATTGATTAAGGAGTTAGCTGATTTGCTGGAAGTTATAGATACGTTGATGGCATTACACCAAATCAACCTTACAACCGTTCGAGAAGAGCAAGAGCGCCGACGAGCAGAGCGAGGTGGATTTGAGCAACGGCTCTTTTTGCTCTGGAGCCACACAGGCTAGACTGAGACAAATATATTGAAGGTTACTGGCATTGAGTCTGAGCGATCTAGAGCTTCAGGATGAATATCGGAGTGATAAGCGTGATCTGATTCAGGATTTTTATATTCCCTGCCTCGAGAAGTCCGTTATTTATAACCGAGCAGTTGGCTATTTCTCTAGTTCCTCAATGGCAGCGGCAGCGAGAGGCTTGACTGCTTTGATCCGCTCTGGAGGAAAAATGCAACTTATCGCGTCTCCACAACTATCACCCGAAGATGCAAAAGCGATCGAGCAAGGACTCAAGCAACGAGAAGAGGTAATTGATGATACCCTCTTACAGGAATTGGAAACTGAGTTTGACCAGATAGTGCATGACCGCTTAGCTTGTCTGGCTTGGCTACTTGCTAGGGGATTACTAGAAATTAGGCTTGCCATCCCTAAAAAGGTACGCAATCGGGGGATTTATCACGAGAAGGTAGGGATTTTTGCTGACAGCGAGGGTAACTTTGTTACTTTTATGGGGTCAGCTAATGAGAGCTATAGTGCCTTAATCGAAAACTTTGAGTGCATTGATGTTTATTGGTCATGGGATGCAGCCCTCCAGACGAGAGCATTACGGAAGGTTGAGAATTTTCAGCGCCTTTGGAATAACCGAACTGAAAACCTGGATGTGCTGGAATTTCCAGAGGCAGCAAAACGATCACTGCTAAAGCTGTGTCCTCAAGATTCGCCGTCAATGGAGCCAAGGGTATTGGAGCCGAGCGGTCGCTATTCCATTTCACACTCGTTTCCAGATGGGGTGCCAACACTCCCCTCCGGGCTGGAGCTACGCCCTTACCAGCAACAAGCAGTCGCTAACTGGTTCGCCAATAAAGGGCGGGGAACGCTGAAGATGGCAACAGGAAGCGGCAAAACGATTACAGCTCTGGCGATCACCGCTATGCTCTATGAAAAGATTGAACTTCAAGCTTTGATTGTGGTGTGCCCATACCGCCATCTGGTGAAGCAATGGGCACGGGAATGCCAAAAGTTTGGTTTGGAGCCAGTATTAGCTTATGAGAGTGCAAAGCTCTGGGATGGTGAGCTGTCCAATCAACTCATTAATCTTAAATCCGGGTTGCAAGCATTTGTAGCTGTTGTTACTACCAATGCCACATTAATAACTAATAGCTTTCAGGCAAAACTGAGCTATTTCCCTCCGAAGACTCTAATTATTGGTGATGAAGTTCATAATCTTGGAGCTAGAAAGCTGGAAGCAAGTTTGCCTCGAAAAACTGTTGGTTTGCGACTAGCACTATCAGCAACTCCAGAACGCTATTTCGATGATCGGGGAACTCAAGCAGTATTTAAGTATTTCGGTCCTGTCTTACAGCCGGAATTCACTTTAAGAGACGCGATCGAGCAAGGAGCATTAGTTCATTACCTATATTTCCCGATTCTCGTAAAGTTGACTGAGAATGAGATAGCGCGGTATGTAGACCTATCCTCCCAGATCGGGCGGGCGATCGTAGTAGGTGGAGAAGGCGAGGATAATGAAGCACTGACGGCTTTGTTAGCTAAGCGTGCTCGATTGGTAGGAGCAGCGGAAAACAAGCTGGAAGCATTGAGAACCCTGATGGCTCAACGTTTAAACACAGACCATACTCTCTTTTACTGTGGAGATGGTTCTGTTGAGGACGAGATCACTCAAGAAAGCATGCGGCAGTTGGAGTTGGTTGCCAGATTGCTGGGAGTTGACCTGAAGTATCGAGTGAATACTTACACAGCAGAAACCCCATTGGATGAGCGAGAGGATCTACGGAAGCAGTTTGAGAATGGGGAACTTCAGGGGTTGGTAGCTATCCGCTGTTTGGATGAGGGAGTTGATATTCCAGCGATTCAAACGGCAGTAATTCTTGCTAGTAGTAGTAATCCTCGCCAGTTCGTGCAGCGGCGAGGAAGGATTTTACGTCGGCATCCTGATAAACAAAGGGCAACTTTATTCGACATGATTGTGGTGCCTCCCGACTTAGGACGGGAATACTTAGAAACGGAACGAAATCTGCTGCGTAAAGAACTACAAAGGTTTGCCGAGTTTGCGGACTTAGCAGATAACTCAGCGGAAGCACGAATTAAGCTGTTGCCACTACAGGAACGCTTTGGCTTGATGGATATTTGACCGATTTAAGTTCCAAATCGAATTGTAGTTGGAGGCGTGAGCACGTGGATACGGAAACGGGTATGGAAGAAGTTTACGAACCATTTAGGAATGCTTCTCCTGAAGTGCAGCAAATTATTAAACGGGTTAGGGAAGCGGAAAAAGCCAAGATCGATACGACAAAACCTCGATACATCATCGACGAGCTTCAAAAAATTATTGAGGAAGAGATTCGATGAAATTGACCTCATTACGGATGTACAACTTTCGCCAGTTCTATGGAGAGACACCTGAAATTGATCTTGCAGGCAGCGGGCAGAGGAGGATTACAGTCATTCATGGCAATAATGGTTCTGGCAAAACAACTCTGCTCAATGCTTTCACCTGGATTCTATTCGGTAAGTTTACAGCGGCATTTCAAATAGAAGACGAACTGGTCAATAAGCGGGCGTTAGCTGAAGTGTCTATAGGCCAACCTGTAGAGTGTTGGGCTGAATTGATGTTTGAGCATGGTGGCAAACAATATCGAGTTCGCCGCACTCGTCAAGCAAAACAGGAGAGCGATCGCATTAGAGAAACTGCGGATGAGGTGGTTCTGTGGTTTGCCGAAGAAGACGGTCGTTGGAAGAAACTTTCCGCAGATGAAGATCCTCAACAGGTAATCAATCGAGTTCTGCCTGAAAGCTTACACCAATACTTCTTCTTTGATGGCGAGCGAATTGAAAAAATCGTTCAATCCAACAAGAGATCAGAAATTGCCGAGGCCACAAAGACTCTGCTTGGACTGGCAGTTCTGGATCGATCCGTTGATCACTTAAAGAAAGTTAAAAAAATATTTCAAGACAAACTCAAATTTGTTGGAAATGCTGAGGTTCAGCAATTTTCAGAACAGAGAGAGAAATTGGAACAGGACGTTGAAACGGTTGAAAAACGGCAGGCTGAAATTGAGCAGGAGCTAATTTATCAAGAGAAACTCAAAGATGAGGTCAGTCAGCGCTTGCGTGAGTTAGGGGAAGTACGCCAACTTCAACTGCGGCGGGATGAGCTGGAGCAGCAAGAAAAGCTAGAACAGGAAAAGCTTAGACAGTCTAAAGCTAACTTAAAACTGGCAATTTCAACCCGTGGATATACAGTACTACTAAAGGATGCGACTGCTAAGTTTAAGCAGTTAGTAGATGGATTGCGAGAGCGGGGAGAGCTACCTGCTGATGTCAAGCAGCAATTTATCAGAGATTTGCTGGCAAGGAAACATTGTATTTGTGGCTCGGAGTTGTGTGAAGGAACTGATACCTATAAACAAGTAGAGGCTTACCTATCCAAAGCAGGTTTAGCTGATGTAGAAGAAACTGTTATCCGGATGGGGGCAAAGATTGAAGGGATTGAGAACCAGGTGCCAAAGTTTTGGGAAGAGGTTGAGCTGGAGCAGCGCAATATTAACCAATTGCTTACATCCCTCATCCGGATTAGAGAAGCTCTGGACGAGATTCGAGAACGACTTCGCAATAGTCCCAGCGAGGATATTCAGAAATTGCAGGAACGCTTGGATGATGCAAAACAGCGAATTCGTCGGTTAACGCTAGAACAAGGGGAAAAGAATCAGCAATTAAAGGACTATGAAGTTGCTATTGAACAACTGGAGCGTCAGATTGAAAAGTATCAAATGGTAGAGGAGAGGCAGATCCTAGCCCAACGGCGCATTAAGGCAACGGATGAAGCAATTACCTGCCTGCAAGCCGTTCGAGCGAATTACGACCTACTGTTTCGATCACAACTTGAAACACGCATTCAAGAGGTTTTTAGCAAAATTTCGATTACGCCCTATTTACCACGCTTGAATGAAAAGTATGAGTTGACACTAGAGGATAGTACAACTGGACGAGCAACTCCAGTCGCAGCGTCTCAAGGAGAAAGTCAAATCCTTAGCCTCTCGTTTATTGGAGCGATCGTAGATCGGGTGCGGGAGTGGAGCAAGAAACAAACAGGGATGTTTATGGGGCCTGATAGTGATACGTTCCCTCTAGTAATGGATTCACCGTTCGGGGCCTTGGACGCGATTCACCGACGACAGGTCACGAGAACCATCCCAATCTTGGCCAACCAATTAGTAGTTTTAGTTTCAAAGACCCAGTGGCGCGATGAAGTTGAAAAGGAGATGGATGAATCGATTGGTAAGATGTACGTGTTGTCCTACCACTCACCAAAACAGGATTATGAAATAGACAGCATCAAGTTGAGAGGCGAGATATATTCTCTTGTACAGCAGAGCGATCACTTTGAGTGGACAGAAGTGGTAGAGGTAAGTTGAGATGGCAGATATTCGTATTAAGGTTGCAAAGGATAAAGCACAATTTATCAAGGCTCTGAGAGCGACAGATGAAACTTCTACCCCATTTCAAAGTTATGCAGATGCTCTAGTATTTGCCGCAGCTCTAGGAATAAAACAGGGGAGACGAGAACCAATCAAAGAATATTCCAAGGAAATTGACCCGATTCGTCAAGATATCTTTTCTAGTAAAGACTACGACCAGGTAATCAATCTCCTAGCAATTGCAGATACTAATGATCCTAATAGTCTTGCATCTAATGTAATAGCGGAAGAAGAACGTATCAAGATTTTTGAAGAATATGCAAACGCAGGACTTGAAATTTTAGAAGAGATTTTCAAAGGATCAGTTAACTATTCAGAGCAACTTCTTTTGTTCCTCAGCTCTGAAAGGAACAGTCTTACTATCGAAGATAATGAGTTCGACTTAAGCAGCTTTTTGTAAGCTATTTCTCTTCTCTATTAGCTGACCCCATGCTACGTGATTGCTGAATATCCAAGTAGCAAAGCATTCAACAAAAAAATTCCAAAAAATGAAAGTTACCTGTAAATGACGGGGAGGTTGTTTCCAAAACTTACGGCAGAATCAGCATTTAAAGTCATTTTTGGGATATTTTCAGCTAAAAACGAAAACTCTTTAGAGACCTAACGGAGCAAAGTTTTTGTAAGTTGCGTAGCACTTAGTTGAAGCTATACTGCCTTTCAGGCTAGTCACAATATCCAACAAAGGATAAACTCGAACACCCTTTAGCCTTTCAAAATTTCTTTCTTCAAAGCTTTTTCAAGCCTTACCAATAGCTCTGAGGAATTATACTGTCTGAGAAAATCTATCTCTACTTTGGGGATCATGTTTGTAGCACGTAACGAAAAAATTTTGAATAGTAGGCAAAGCTTTCTCACTATGACATGCTACTGTTAGCTCTGATTTTTTTACGCTATCTCCACATTCGTAGCATTGACAATTGGATATTAGCCTTAGTGAATGAAACTTCCATTTGCTTGGTTTGTTGTCCGATAAAGTAGTTAAACCTATGTCAAATATAGAAACCCAGTCTCTTTTTACATTATTACAATAATGGCAAGCCAAGTTGTAATTCTCTACATCGTCGGAGCCAGCACCAGAAATAGGTAAACAGTGATCGATATCTATACACCAACCCTTTTCCATCTGGTAGATAGGCTTCCATTTATCTATAAAATCTCTGTCAGATTCAGCCTTATAAGGTTGCCTATCTAAAAATTTCAGTACCTGATCATTTGAAAAGGCTCTTCCGCAGAGATAGCATCTGTGATTTGCTTTGTCGAGCAAACCTGATAATTCAGATTGGTCAAGACGCTTTCTACTACGAGATTCTTGATAATTAGATAAAATCTTATTAAGCGTGTGAGCAATTTCAACAGCTTTTGAGCGCTCCAAGTTAGTAGTAGAACAAATTATTTGAAGAATTTCATCAATTCTTTGTGCCCCGCTTAGAGTTTCCCAGCTATTAGGAGTGAATGCTAGCCAAGTTAGACGTGAAGTGACTGCAAGTACTTCTGAAATCAATAAGTCTTTATGGCTAAGTAGTAAATTTGTAGGATTTAGTGCGCCAGCAGTACTAGCATCTATCCCCCAATTATCCACACCAATGGCTGTTTGTAAACTTTTACAGAATGAACCTTCTAAAAAACGTTTAGAATACATAGTCTAGGTAAATATTAATTAGAACTACTAAAGATTATCCACTTGCCATCGATCTTGCCCGTTCGTCTATGATTCCGGAGGTAAGTAGCAACAGTCATCAAATTCTTCCTATCAATTCTTTTACCTGTTAACTTCCATTCTCTTCCAAAAAATTCAGGTTTCATCTTTTTCATATATTCATCAACAATTTCCTCAAATTCATTGATAGATTCAGGTGAAAACTCCTTTTCATACAAAAAGTCACCAAAGTCTGATAGTAAAGCTCTTAAAGTTGCCCCGTTAAATAGATTAGATGAATTTGGATCTTTCCATGCGGCAAGATCATTATTGTCATCACTTAACTTATTCCTAGCAACCTTCCAAAACAGTAGAAATACGTCAATCCACAGCCCTTCAGCAGCATCTGCCCAAGCATTAAAGCCTACTAATCCTTTTAGTTCCTGATACTCTACAATCAGCAAACTATTCAGCAGATACTCTCTCTTCCACTCAGAGTAAGATACTACTTCTCCTACTTTTTCTCGCTTGTCAAATGGCTGTAAACCTTTCAGTTCTCTAAAATCTCTTGCCAAACTATTAAGAACTGACCAGTCTAGTTTTATTTTCTCTGTCTTCTTTTCAGCATAATATCCTTTTTTAACTAAATTCTTGAAAGGACTGCTTGAATCCTCTATCAAACGTGCCATAACTCTATAGTCATCAATTTCAATCCCTGCTTTTTCAAGACGAGATTGAATACCATCTATTTCATCTGAGCTTAATGATGTTCCAATAATTGAGCTTAACAACGATTTTGAAATAGGCTTTGCTTTCTGATTAACTACAACAAACTGAAAGACATGCTCAGACCAACTACTATCGGTCAAAAGAGTTGCACTAAAAACACGCCTGTTTCTTCTCTTGAACTCTTCGGTAATTTGTGAGGCAGTTTTACCATCCTGTAATTCTTTTTTGACTTCATTACTTGCTAAATACTGTTCAGCCTCATGGTCCAAAGATTCAGAAGCTCCTAATAATCGATGTTGTCCATCAACAACTGTAACAGGAGCTAAATAATCTAGAACCATCTGTCTATTAAAGCCTAAGACTTCATCGCCATTATTTAGGGCTTCTATCTCATTACAAAGCCTTTCACGCAATCTAATTTCCTTATAGAAATCCATGATATGACTGTCGGGATTATAAGGATTAATAGCTTCACTATCAGAATCATCAGATTCCTCTATATCTACCATTCCTACATCTGAAGCCATTTCTAGTTCATTTATATTGTCTCCTCCATCTTTATTTTCATTTGACTCAGTGACAATTCTTTCCTTGAAGCCAGCAACGATCTCCTCAGAAATATCCTCCTCAGACAAATTACTATGTCTAGCTACTAATAAATCAGCTAACTGCTTATATAAACTGCCTAAGGGTTCTTTTCCTAATATGGTTTTATTAACTTTCAACATGCCATATTGAACTTTTACTCCACCGAAATCTGCAACCTCTCCAGAAGATTCAAACAGTACTTGTTCTGAAAATCTTGCAGCTAGGAGAACTGAAGTAGGTATCACGTTTTCAGGAGATTGATAAAAATCAACTAATTTATCAATCCTTTTGTCGTCTTTCTCTCGTTGATAGCCATGTAGTTCAAGTATTTTTTCAGAACTTACATCTTCAACAATAGCTTCTGACTTGCGTGGTATACCAGCCCAATTGAGTATTTCATCACAAGGAGCTGCAAAACAAATAATCGATTTATGTTCGGCACCGGGCAATTGCCAATACCTAATGGCGGGATACTCGTAGCTCATGCCTCGTCCTTAACAAATGTGTCAATGCACTTATTCCTTAGCCATTATATTCACCAATCACGTAGATGGCTGTAGAGTTAACACTTTCATGTTCTTAACAAGCCTGAACTTAGTGCTAAGAATTATTGCATGTTATTGATCGCTTAAATCAACATACAAGTTTGTCACTAAAATGCAGTTAAACCATCTAAGCAGAAAACCACTTAATTGAATGGCTCTACCGTTTGAGTATGTCTTCCCAGCTATTAGAGGGGTTCAAGCAGGACGCGAATACTACGTTTCAATGTGTCCTGTACGCCTGATCCCAAAACTATTTTCCTTTAATGATGAGGAGATTCCAGCCGAACTACGGGCACAGCGAACGCTCAACAAGGTACGGGTACCTGATATCGCTCAATACATCTTAGACAACTCAACTAGCTATGTCTTCTCAGCTATTACTGTTTCTGTCAATGCAAGCATAAGCTTTGAGAGAGCTGGTTCAGAGGATATTGGATTGTTGAAAGTACCGATGGATGGCCGGTTCATTATTAATGATGGGCAACACCGTCGCGCTGCCTTCGAGATGGCATTGAAGGAGAATCCTGACATTGGTGATGAAACAATCGCGGTTGTCTTCTTTTTGGATATTGGCTTGAAGCGAAGCCAACAGATGTTTACCGACCTCAACCGCTATGCGGCGCGTCCCGATCCATCTCTGAACATTCTTTATGATCATCGGGATCGTAAAGCTGTTCTCTCTAAGGCTGTGATAAAAGGCGTGAAAGTTTTTGATAAGTTGACTGACTCTGAGCGTAGTAGCCTACCCCCTCGATCTAGTAAGTTGTTCACACTAAGTGGAATTTACACAGCAACCAATATGTTGCTCTCTAACCACAAAGATGTCGATTTAGACAAACAAACCAGTATTGCAGCACAATATTGGAATGCAGTGAGTGCCCAAATGACTGATTGGCAAAACGTATTACAGAAAAAAGTGGCTGCTGGAGAATTACGACGAGACTACGTTCACAGCCATGCAGTCTCATTAGTTGGGTTAGGTGGAGCTGGAGCTGCTCTGATTGCCCTTTATCCTGATGATTGGGCAGATCGTCTTAAGCCATTAAGGGAAATCAATTGGGAGCGTGCAAATCCAGCTTGGCAAAACTCAGTTATTTCAGGGGGTAGTGTTCATAACAATCGAACTTCCAGAGGTTTTATGATTGCTTATCTTAAAAAGGCTTTAGGGCTACCTCTAGCATCTGAAGAAGACAAATTGATCGTGAGCTAAGTCTAAAATTATGGTTGTGGGCAAAAAGGGTGACAGGAAAAATCGGGGTAATACAGTTCTAGTAGAACAGGTTCGCCAAAGTGTTGGGTATCTGACGGATGAAATTCAAGCCCTGTATACTTCTGACAATATACCTTGGATCGTAGGCTATTCGGGCGGAAAAGACAGTAGTGCTGTTCTCCAACTAGTATGGAGTGCAATCGCGGCATTACCAGAGAGTGATCGCACCAAACCCGTTCATGTTATCTCCACTGATACCTTGGTCGAAAACCCAGTGATCTCGGCTTGGGTACGTCAATCCTTGAACCGTATAGAAAAGGCTGCAACAGCTCAGGGACTACCTTTCCAACCACATCAGCTTAATCCGGAACTGGAAAATACTTTTTGGGTTAATTTGATTGGCAAAGGCTATCCCGCTCCGCGACAAAAATTCCGTTGGTGCACGGAACGGATGAAGATCCATCCTGCCAATCAGTTCATTCGTAATATCGTCCATGAAAATGGTGAGACGATCTTGGTCCTGGGAACTCGCAAAGCTGAAAGCCAAAAACGGGCAGCAACAATGGCAAAACACGCTGAAGGAAGGGTGCGGGAGCGCCTTAGCCCTAATGCCAGTCTGCAAAATTCATTAATTTACAGTCCAATTGAAGAGTGGGATAACGATTGGGTTTGGCTTTATCTGATGCAATGGCAAAATCCTTGGGGGCATAGTAACAAAGAACTGTTCCAGATTTACCGAGGAGCAACAACAGACAATGAATGCCCTATGGTTGTAGACACTTCTACTCCTAGTTGTGGCAGTTCTCGCTTCGGTTGCTGGGTTTGTACCTTGGTTGATCGAGATAAATCAATGGAAGCCATGATCCTCAATGATGAATCAAAGGATTGGATGCAGGCACTACTTGATTTCCGCGATGAACTAGATTTTCGATCAGATGAAAAGCGAGAACAGGAGCGAGAAAATCGAGACTTTCGTCGAATCACAGGTAATGTTCAACTATTTGAGCGAAAGATTGACGGTTCCAAAGAAAAAGAAGTCACGAATATTCCAGGCCCCTATTTGAAGCACTGGCGGGAACATTTACTTCGTCATTTGCTAGAAGCTCAAACGACAGTTCAAGAAAAAGCGCCCCAAGAAATGAAAAACATTGAACTCATTTCTATAAGTGAGTTAAGTGAAATTAGGCGCATTTGGGTAGAAGAAAAACATGAATTTGATGATGCTTTACCATCTATTTACAAAAAAGTAACTGGCAAGGAGTTCTTAGATCCCAATATTCAAATCAAGACGAACCAGCTAGGAAAAGAAGAGTGGGACATTTTGCAAGAGCTTTGCGATGACCCATTGCACTTGGAACTCATGGCGAAGTTGCTAAGTACTGAGCGTAACTTTCAATCTATGTCCCGCCGAGCCGGATTATATGAGGCGTTGGAAGACTGTTTAGAAAGCTGTTGCAGTTTAATTGATAATCCAATTGCAGAAGCAATTGAGGATCGAAATATTAAGAAATCTGCTGAATCAGGCGACGTAAAAACAGTTAAAACTTGGGCAGAGACGAAGTTTGGATCACGGCCGACATGATTTTCCAGCAACTTATCCTGCACAACTTTGGACTCTATGGTGGACAACACGTCATTGACCTTGCCACCACAAACACAAAAAAAAACATTGTGCTAGTTGGTGGACTCAATGGTCGTGGGAAAACTACTTTACTTGATGCTATTCGGCTCGCGCTCTATGGGCATCGTGCCCCCTGCTCTAATCGTGGCACCCTCTCTTATCCAGATTTCCTGAACCAGTGCATTCATCGTCACACATCAAAGCAAGAAACAGCTATCCATTTGATTTTTCACCATACGCTTAACCGTTCTCTGACTGAATTTCGAATTTGTCGCAGTTGGACAGGTCCAGTCAAAAATAGTAGAGACACTCTCACTATTTATGTTGATGGTAAGTCCAGCTCTGATTGGAGCAACAATTGGGACGATCGCATCGAAGCTATATTTCCTTTAGGCATTTCTAACTTATTCCTTTTTGATGGGGAGCAAGTTAAAGAATTAGCTGAGCATGACAACTTACCTCCTGCTGTGATTCAGGCAATGCAATCGCTTCTAGGTTTAGAACTCCCCGATCGTCTTTCTACAGATTTGGAAGTCTTACAACGTCGCAAGCAGAAGCAAATTTCTGGGAAGCAACAGCTACAAAAGTTGGAAGAACTTGAACAACGGTTACAAGAGTTAAAGCAGCTGAAAAAGGCTGCTTTTGATGAACAAGCAAGTTTGAAAAACCGTTTAGATTGGGCTGAAAAGCAGTTACGACTTGCAGAAGAAAAATTCTTAACGGAGGGGGGCAAAATTGCTGCCGAAGAACAGAGCCTTCAAGTAAAACTCGATTACCTGCGTCAGCAAGCTGAAGGTCATCGGCAAACCTTACGGAAACTTGCGGCAGGTAGCTTGCCACTTGCTTTGATCAAACCCTTACTTCAACAAGCCAAAGATCAGAGCCAGCAGGAACTTGACCAGCAACAGCAAGTAATTGCTCACGATTTGCTAACTAATCACAATCGATGCCTGCTGGAATATCTGCATGACCTTAATCTTCCTCAGAAATACCTAAGTCCTATCCAGGCTTTCCTTTCCCACTCATCTACCCATCTATCGACCCACTCATTTATCTCCTACCTTGCCCCCACATCTGACCTGCCTCTCTCCCTTGGCCACCTACTTACCCACCTACTTCCTACGCAACAACAGCAGGCTCAAGCAGAAATTCAGAAGATTCATGATATTCAAAGTGAGATTGACTCAACTGAACGTTACGTTGCCAGTGCCGCGTCTCCAGAAGCATACGGAAAACTACAAAAAGCTGTACGTCAAGCCCAAACTGAGTTAGGTCGGCTGAGAGCTAACTATGAACAAGCTCATCGCCAACATGAACAGGTAAAACAAGTCATCGCGCAGACACACAACGAACTTCTGTCATACAGCCAACTTGCGATTGAGTTCAAAAATACAAATCATGTAATAGAGGCGATCGCTAAAGCTCAAACTACTCTGGTTGAGTTTAAGCAGCGGCTTAAGGAACGTAAACTCAGCCACCTCGGAAATTTTGCAACTGAATGTTTACATGAACTACTCAGCAAAAAAGATTTGGTTGAGCAAATTCAAATTAATCCCCAAACCTTTGCCATTCAACTGTTTGACAAAAACTATCAACCACTTCAAAAACATCGTCTTTCCGCTGGTGAAAAGCAACTGCTTGCTATTGCTCTTCTATGGGGGCTTGCCCGTGCCTCTGGTCGGCAATTACCCGTAGCAATAGATACTCCACTCGGACGCCTTGATTCTCAACACCGCAAGAAACTAGTTGATCATTATTTTCCTAAAGCCAGTCATCAAGTTATTCTGCTTTCCACGGATACGGAGATTCGTTTCGAGGAAGTTGAGCGGTTAAGAGCGCAAGGAGCGATTGCTAGTGAATATTTATTAAAGTATGACGATACACAACAATGTACCCAGATTAATTCAGGCTACTTCTGGTAAAGGTTATGGAATCACCTATTGATCGTATTAGGCTGTCCCAAACAGCTAAAGAGCAATTGATCAGGCTTAAACGTGTTACAAAAATCGACCAGTGGAACATCCTTTGTCGTTGGGCCCTCTGCCGTTCTTTGGCAGAACCTTCCTCACCATCTATCGTGCCCATTCCTACTGATAGTAACGTTGAAATAACTTGGCAAGTATTTGGTAGCAACATGGCTGACGTAATCCTAATGGCACTCAAGCAACGTTGCCACAATGATGGTTTACCCACCGATCCAGAAACCCTTGCAATTCAATTCCGGTTACATCTACATCGTGGGATTGGTTACTTGACAGGTGAATTGAGTGTTAAAACTATCGAAGATTTTATCAAAATCACTATACAGTCTAAGTAATCTTTCGTTAAAACGTATAGTAAAGCGATTCAGTCAATAGTGCTCGATGGGGAATTAAGATTATTCTGGCTCTATTGGCAGTTGTAATTTATTATTCCAACGCTCTCTTAACTTTAGATTAAGAACTATACGTTCCAAATCCTCTTTTATTAACTTTCTAATATTCGCATTATCTTGAATCTTAATTGACCAAGCGTGTTCCCAGAATGTAGAAGGGACTCGGTCAATGATACTATTTACTTGTATATAAACCTGCTCAGATGAGAATATATCTACCAATCCAAATTCCCAAGCCTTTTGCAACCTGTCTAGAATAAATTCATTCAAAGCATTTAAGTTAACCTTTGTCATAAATTTATTGGGCTGTCCCCACAAATTGGGATAATTATTCTTAACAGCTTGCCAAACTGCGAAAAAGAACTCGGTTATAGAGGCATCATCTTCCTCAAAAAATGGAAAAATCGTTCTAATATATCTTAAGGATTGTTCTATAGCAGTAAGAGGAATAAGTCTATCTTCTTCTGAATTTCGCGGCCATTGTAGCATTTTTTGAAAAGGACTATTAGGTAAATCATCAATATCTCTCAATACTGGAGATACTTCTCCATATTTGACACCTGCCTTCAATAGTCGCTCTTGTAGCTTTTGTTCATCTAAGTTAGCAATTATTGCTTTGACATTATCAGTTGGGACTTTTACTGCTTTGTTATTAATAACAATGAATTGAAAAGCTTGCTCTTCAAGGGCAGCATCTAGAAGACAAACAACTAATAGTGGAATATCTTCATTTTGAAAATTAGAAATGCCGTATAGTCGATGTTGACCATCCACAATGAAGGCTGGGCGTAGATGTTCTTCTACGTCTACGTCAAAAGTGAATGTTAGAATTCCCCATTCTAACTGGTTACCGCAATTATTCTTGAAATCAGTATCAGAAACACATTGGGAAACTTCAGCATCAATCGGCTTAAAGCTAGCTACATTTGGCTCAAATGCTAGCAGTATATTGTTTGGAATAGTATTCCTTGAATCAGAATTGAGAAAACGTGTGACTGCATGAACTCTGGACTCTTTTATAATACGTTGGGTTCCTTCCTGAAAATCTTCAACTCGTCTAACGCCAACCCAAAGCTTAATATCTTTTGCTCGCGCATAAAAGATAAAAAGAGATGTAGTAGAACGATCTAACCTTTGCTGTAAGCGCCAACCAACATAATTTCTAACTTCCATGGTCTATTTATAATAAATCTATAAGGATGGTTGGAGGTTCTATTCTTGAGAATGTTTAGAGCAATAAAGTCCTATATTAAGAAAATGCCAACTATCGTCATCTTCTTGACGACAAAATTCCATTACCCCTTCATATGCCGGTTCTTTACCGCAAACTATACATCTGTATCTGCTTTTCGTTACAACAGCTATTCTATATACCCAATTAAATTCTTTTGAAAATGCCTCTTTACTTTTATCATGATTTACTAAACAAATCTTTTCATAATGAAAGTCACAGGCATCGATATAGTTTTCTTTTATTTCGCTACATCTTTTACAAGAAACTCGTAAGTTTCTTGGCTCACTATCTCCTCCCATAGCTCTTGGCCAGACATGTTCAATAATAGCTGAATTCTCGTTATTCTTAGAGGAAAAATCTAGATTTGAGCCGCAAATATAGCATCCCTTTCCTTGGTTGTCTGCCTCTTGAAGTAGATTTTTTCTGAGGGTATCACTAGGTTCGCGTTTACTTTCTCGTATACATTCAAGCAAAAGCACTAAAATTTTCCCTACTTTTCTTTCAGGAATTCGTGTAGAGTTAGTCAAAAATTTGCGGATCTCTTGAATATATTTATCACTTGGGTGTGACTTAGGATTATATTTTCTGAAAATATACTGAGCAGTTGAAATCAACCTTCTTAAAAAGTAGTTAATATTACTTTCATAAGTTATCTCTAGATATTTCCCCTCTGCCATCAAAGCATTATCAATGTCCATTAGAAAAGAATTAATTAACTCCTTCTTCTTGAATGGATATAGTTCCTTTAGGATTTCCTTGATTTGTTCTCCAGGCGTCAGATTGTTAGTTTCACTCGACATAGCTCTTCGATAATTTTGTGGGCAGTAAGCTCTTTTAACTATTTATAACAGATCGCTCTGTAAACTTTAATTAAAGAAAAGCGCTTAAACACTGCAGTTAGTGAAATCATAGGACCGCCAAACTTCACAAAGCTAGATTCTTACTTGTTCTTCGGAATGGTTTTACTTGGAACTCAGCTTTTCAATTTGAATAAGTTTCCCTATCACTTACAAGCGTATATCTTCCATCTGGAAGCTTCTTAAAACACTTTTGTGTTGCTAAGTCTTTTCGAGTTAATCCTTCACAACGGCGCTCGATTGCTCCGCGTACAATATTTCTAGGTTCTTTTGTATTAAAGGTATATAAATCCTTATTAAGAATGGTTTGTGTAATATCAGCAACAGTCATTGGTTGTTTAGCTGCTTGAAGAACTTCAATTACAGCTTGTGCAACTGTTCGTCTTTCCATAAGTTTTTAGGAACTTTATGATAATAGCTAGTAACTATTGAACAAAAGATGCTGTACACTTCCATCAGGAAAAATCTCAGGCAGCATCACATCACCTGTGGGTTCTGTACCATCCCATTTTTCAGGGTAAACCTTCGCAGCAATTAGCTCCTCAATCCGGGCTAACTCTTCATCATTAATTAGGCTAATGATAGGATAATTTCGAGCGATCGCTGCCCGATTCACTTCCTCCTGTATTTCTAGAACCTGCTCTAACATCCAACGTCGCGCTTCGAGTGTGAGTGGGCCTAAGCGTCCTTGCTTAGCTGCTAACTGCCCATCCTTATTCAGCTCACCATGCTTTCGATGCCGATACTGAGGTTTCTTAACCTCCCAGTAGAGGGGCCTCAGTTTCTGCAACGGCGCTAAGTAGGCCCACTCTGACTGAGCCACAACGCGATCGAGCGCAGCATCTTTCTGTACTAGAGGGCACCCAATGCAACCTGTCCTGGCATTGAGAGGCTCCTCGCCATCGCTGACATCCTGACCATAAACTTTAGCGATTTCATAGGTTGGGAACCCAAGCTCCAAGTCTGCTTGGAGTAACCAATCCCAAACATGACACACGCGCCAATGCACGATTGGAGCTAGAGTATCAGCGATCGCATTCGATGAGCTTTGTTGAAACCAGCCCTGACCGCACTCACCACCATCCTTTGTGCAGCTAATTGCAATCCGTTGATCACGAGCGGCACTTTCGCCAATCCGCACACCCGTGAGCATGAGGAACTTTTCGCCCCGCTCCTCTCGAAGTTTCTCCAGTTCTCGCTCCATGCTCATAACCTTGAGCTTCGGAGTACACCATCGGAAGGTGTTGGATGGGGGGGGCACTCCCCGGCCCAGCATGTAAACGAAGTACCGATAATCTAGTTCTGGAAGAACAACACGAGTATCGAACCCACGATTACGCAGTTCTTCCAAAATCCCCATTGCGGCTGAATGGAGGGGAGGCAACTCTTGCCTCGTATCTGCAAAAAGGACGGTCAGGCTTTCCGGCTTAGGAATTTGACCTGTTTCAATTAGATTAGCAACAAGCGTAACGGTTGCAGAAGAATCCTTTCCACCAGAGAAGGCGATCGCCCAGTGTTTATAGAAGGAACCATAATGTTGTAGCGACTCAATTGACAGCTCGATCGCCTTGGGCAATGATAGCCGCTCTTCGTCAAATAGACTTAGTGTTCTCATCGCCTTGCTCTCCACTCAATAAGCAGGCTGAGAGTTTGTTCTGTCAAAGCTCTACAGCCGCGCCATCTTTTAATCCAGTCGAACCCTAAACCATTAGATTTAGTGGTTTAACACCCAAACTTTTAATCTTAGCTCTAAGTTGTATGAGCGCACCAAACTCGTAGAGGGTGTTTTAACTGGCGACGCTGGAGCTAAGCAGGCTTAGCGCACTGGCTAAAGGGTGATACCAGCTAGAGCCACCCGAATGCAGTGTCAGAATTAGCAGTGCTAGCGGGAGCTTGCTGGAGAGATGGTCAACGTTTGGATTACACCGTTCCATGTATTCTACCCATGCCTCAAATGCCCATTGCTGCACCTGGACGTAATTTGCTTGCAGGTAAACAACCCAATCTGGATGGAGGACGATAGCTTGCTGGTCATCACAAGGTATAAAGCGGTTTGCGAGTCTCAAATTTTTCTTGGGACAGCACCGAGATTTTCTGGTTCACCTGAGCATCCTTGGCTCCCCACAATTCTTCCTCAAAGAAGGGGCGAATTAGACGGAAGGGAACGTAACGTAGTAGTTCAATGGTTGAATCGGCAACCCGTCCCTGAATCATACCTTTGAGCTCGGTAGAGCTAGCATCACTGACGCGGAAGAGCGATTTTGGTAGGGCGTTGTCTAATTCTTTCAGTTTCTCTACAATCTGGTCTTGCGTTCCAAACTTGAGTTGGTAAGTGTAATGTGCTCTCCAGGCTCTTGCCAACATTTCCACAACCACGTCCTTGAGAGGAACCAGTCTAACCTCATCAAACTGTTGCTGCCTTAAAATATCAAGCAACCCCAAGAAAAATAGGTATTTGTAGGAGTTAGTGGTGCGATTAAACAACCGACTAAACGCCTCAATATCAAGATTTTGGGAGGGAGGCAGCGTCATGGGTAGAATTTTCTTGCTTGAGGTTTTATCCTAAATTCTATGCGACCTAAAGGCAGCTCATGGATATAGTAGGGCTGGGATCGAAGCGCGAGGTCTGCAACACCACATCGCAGACTCATATTTTTGTGACTCACTTTGACCAGTTAGTGGCCTGTTGCGATCGCAGTCAGATTGGAAAACGGCTGCCAGGTGCTCTTTACGTTCATGTCTCTGCCTTGCCTGCCCTTGAGCAACCATTACAAGATTATGAGAACTTGGCTCGTCAACATTTGAAGAAGCTGGATGGGGCTACTTTGGTCAAGTTTAGTACTGACCAGCCTAGAGTTTCCTACCTGTCTTACCCTGATTTTGATACCAATGCTCATCCTGCCTTGCAATGGAGTGTTCAGGTTGATCTGGCAACTTCGCAAGTTGGCGTTTGGAATTACAACAGTACAGATAATCCGCCCGTCTTACATCGGAAAGAGACCTTTATTACAACTGATTATCCCCTTTACCAAGCATTTGCAGAACTCACACAGCAGGAAGAAGCTCTAGGGCTGCTCAACAATTCGCGAACGATTGGGACTCGCAATGGTTGGAAAAAACGCCTGTTGGACTGCGGAATTCAGATTCAAGGGCATGTCTTGGCCTGTCCTACTTCACGAACCGCTGCAATCAGCCAGCCCAAAATCGATCGCCATAAGGCTGCGCTTGTCCGAGCTGAGCTCTCCAAACCTGTACGAGTCACTCTAGAAGCAGGACTCTTTACACCTCAAACAACTTTCTTTGACTACGGCTGCGGACATGGGGGAGATATTGAGCAAATTGGCGATCGCGGCTACACAAGTTCTGGCTGGGACCCCTACTACCGTCCTGATGCTCTTTGCACAGCGGCTGACATCGTTAATCTGGGTTACATCATCAATGTAATCGAGGACCCAGCAGAGAGACGAGAAGCTCTGCTCAAAGCTTGGGCGTTGACGGGGAAGGTATTAATTGTCGCAGCTCAAGTCCTGATCGAAGACCGAATGCGTGGCATGATGGCTTACAGCGATGGGGTAATTACGCGCCGCAACACCTTCCAGAAGAATTACGGCCAAGAGGAGCTCAAGAGCTACATTGATCAGGTGCTCGGCGTTGATGCCATTCCGGTTGCGCTAGGCATTTATCTAGTATTTCGAGATGAGGCACAGGCACAAACTTTCCGAGCTTCTCGCTTCCGTTCCCGTGCTACGACTCCCAGAATCAAAACCAGTATCAAGCGATTTGAGCAGTATAAGGAAATGCTGGCTCCTCTAATGACATTTTTTACAGAGCGGGGACGATTGCCCATCGAAGAGGAATTACAGGAGTTTACGGCTCTACAGTCCGAATTTGGAACGCTACGGCGAGCCTTTCAGATTGTTCTACAAGCGACGGAACTTCAGGAATGGGATGCGATCGCCGAAAAACGTCGTCAGGATCTGCTCGTTTACCTTGCCCTCAGCCACTTCAGCCATCGTCCAAAGCTACGAAATCTTGCACCCATCGCCCAGCATGATATCAAGGCCTTATTCGGTAACTATCAGCAAGCCTGTACCGCAGCTGATCTAATGCTGTTAAGCCTGGGAAATCTGGAGGTGATGGCGGAACGGTGTAAGTCTAGTGCGATCGGTAAAAAACTATCGAACTCTCTCTGGGTTCACGTTTCTGTTCTGGATGTGCTTGATCCTCTACTTCGTCTTTACGAAGGTTGCGCCTCTCGCACGATCGGTCGCCCTGAAGAAGCAACAGTGGTCAAGTTCCATACCAGCAAACCTAAAATCTCCTACCTGTTCTACCCAGACTTCGACAGAGAACCGCATCCTTGTCTCCGCACGAGTATGCAGATTGACCTGCAAGACCTGCATGTTAGCTATCGAGACTACGACCCAGAGGACAACCCACCCGTGTTGCACCAGAAGGAGTTGCTAGTCCAGTCAGACTATCCACTCTATGAGAAGTTTGCCAAGCTGAGCCGGCAGGAGGCAGAGTGGGGGTTACTGGATGATTTGGGAAAAATTCGCGATCACCAAGGTTGGCAGAAGTGCCTGGAAGAAAACTGTACTGAGTTGAAAGGGCATCGGCTAGTATGGCGAAAAGACGCTGATCCGTATCGGGTCAAATTGTTAAACTCTTTCAGACGGCAACGAACCCTAAAGTAATATTCACAACTAACGGTTAAATTTCCATGGCACCTGATCCTAGGACACTTTTTCGAGCTACCAATCCAAGTAGGGTTCTGGATGTGGAGAGGACTGAGGATCGGCAGTACTACATTGACTTTTCATCAGTACAGGGCGGACCAGTTAACGAAGAATTAAAGCAAACCATCACTTTTGCGTTACCTGATCATCCTACTTGCCAACTTCTAACAGGTCACATCGGTACTGGCAAATCTACAGAGTTGATGCGTCTGAAAGCAGAATTGGAGTACGAAGGATTTCATGTTATCTACTTTGACGTTAGTACAGATTTGGAGATGACAGATGTAGATATTGTCGATGTATTGTTGGCAATCGCTCGTCAAGTCAGCCAAAGTCTGGAATATGCTCAAGTGAATATCCAGGTAGAAGGATTACGCGACTTGTTAAACAGCGCGATGAAAGTTCTTCTGACTGAAGTAAACATGAAGGCAAAAGCTAGAGTGCCGGGATTGGAAGTCGAAGTTGATAAAAGGAGTGGGTTCCTATTGCCATTAGCAGTTGGTGAACTCGCTTTTTCTGCTAAGAATGATGCAGATTTACGGCAGCGACTGCATCAGTATTTAGCACCACAGAAAAATAGACTATTAGAGGCTATTAATAAGGAGCTACTGGAACCTGCAAATGCCCAGTTGAGAGAACGAGGCAAACAAGGATTGGTCGTAATAGTAGATAATCTTGACCGACTTGATAGTGGCGTACAACTTTTTGGATCATCTCCACAAGAGTACTTATTCATAGACCAGGCTGAGCAGTTGAGAAGCCTTAACTGCCATGTCATCTATACAGTTCCTATAGCGTTAAGATTCTCAAGTCGCTACGCTACATTGATCGAGTACTTTGACCAACCTAAAATCCTTCCTACTGTACGCGTAAAAAAGATAGATGGAAGTATTGACCAAGAAGGAATAGCGCTCCTTAGGCAAGCAGTTCTAGTACGTGCATTTCCCGACTTAAATGAAGAACAACGTTTAGCGGCTTTACTGCAAGTATTTGATAGCCCTGATTCCCTTGATCGATTATGTCAAGTTAGCGGTGGACATATTCGTGATTTATTTCGACTGCTCAATGATTGGATTAAGAAAGGCCAGCAGCTACCGCTTGACGGAAAAATGCTGGAGAGCGTTATCAGTGCCCGTCGCAATGAAATAGTGATGCCAATCACTGATGATGAATGGGAATTGTTACGTCAGGTCCATGAACAAAAGCGAATTGGCCTTGAGGATGGCTATCTTGTCTTAATTAGGAGTCGTTTAATATTCGAGTATCGGGATCAAAATACTACCTGGTTTGATATTAATCCCATACTGGCAGAGTCACGTCAACTACAAAAAGAAGTGCTTGATAGATTACTAAGCAATATCAAACAATTCTTTCGACAAGCTAATGCCGAAATTGATAATGTTGTAACGAATAGCGAATGGAAGCTCTTAGAAATTGTATCTGCTACAGGTCAGTTGGCATCCTATGTACCGATGCCTGTAATATTTGTTGACAAGCCAACAGAACAAACTATTCAAGAATTAGTTGATTATTCAAAAAAAATTAATGGAAGTAGTCAGTACAAAGTAAGTATTCTTCTATATCAAGAATCTCCTGATACTTTAGCCCTATTTCAGATAGCCCAAGTTCGGGTGCGTGATCACTTCGTTATTATTCCTATTCCATTTGCTGCAATAGAACAAGCATTGGTAGATGAGAGTAAGTCTTTTGGACTATTAACTCAATATGCCAGCCGCTATATGCCTGGGGCTGATTTATTTAACGATCGAAATGCAATCGGTGATACTCTTTCTTTTTTCGGTCGTAACAGCTTATTGACTAGTTTAGAAGAAGACCTTCGCCGCTTACAAGGTATAGGATTGTTTGGCTTACGTAAGTCAGGAAAGACTTCCATGCTTTTACAACTTGGTCTTTCTATGCGACAGCACCCGGTAATTCATATCGACCTTCAGCCTTATGCTGGTAGGTTACATTATGGTGCTGAGCTATTTAACCAAATTCTTAAAAAGTTGGCAGACTTATTGCGAGTTGATTCAGCTACTGCCCAAGGGTTTGTTACTTTTGCCAGCAGTCGTCCAGCAAAGGACTTTACCACCGATTTCATGGAAAAGGCGAATGAACTTGCATCTGCTTTATGGAAATTAGATTACCATAAGCCCATTTTCTGTTTCTTGGACGAAGTTGAAAGAATTTTGCCAACTGAACTCGATCCACCAGATGAAGCAAGACATCGGATTGAAGAATTTAATGCTGTCTTTGGTACACTTCGAGCGCTTAACCAAGAGAGTAAGCTAATCTCACTTCTGGTCGCAGATCTTCATCCTGACTGTAATAGTATTAATCACTGGCATGTGCCTGGTTTACCCACCAATCCAGTCTACAAGTTTTTTAAAGAGGTGTTTGTTGCTCCCTTTTCCCAAGAAGAAACAACACAAATGCTTACAGATATTGGACATCTTATGGGAGTTGAATTCGAGGGGATTTTATTGGAAGATATTCATCAACAAAGTGGAGGATATCCTTTTATTTCTCGACAAATTGCTAGTTTGCTATGCAAAAAGGCAGAGAAAGAAATGAACGGGCGCGGTGAATTAATTACATCTTCAGCTGCTAGTCGTTACTTGAAAAAGCCATTTAGCTATTCAGATCTAGCAGATTACTTTGAGAAAAATATTTGGGATGATCTTCAAAATCGCAAAGATCGTAACTTTTCTGAGGCCAGTGCATCAATTGGTATCCTTAAATTGCTTTCGAGTAATGAGGAATTGCTAGAAGGTATTCAAGAAGAGGTTATTCTTGAACTTTTAAGTGAGACCTGTGGCGAGAGCGAATGTGAAAGAGCGCTTCGTTGGCTTGAAGCTGTAGGTTTAGTGGAGCGACTCGAATTTAAAGAAGGTGATAGCTACAAAGCAAAGGTACCGCTTATGTCAAATTGGCTACGAAGAGACATGAAATTAGAGGAAATTCGTCAATGGAGGCTAGGTTGAGCGATCGCTCCTTCAACAATTATAGATTAGCGATTTCCGAGCCAGAACACTTCTTTGGTCGTGGAGATCTTATTCAAGATGTTTGTCAATCTCCCTTTCAAGTTCGCATTTTACTAGGTGGTCGTCGAATTGGAAAAACGAGTGTCCTCAATGCAATTCGATGGAATTTATTAAGTGCAAAGGAAAATCAACCAACTCGAGCATTTCCAGTTTTGTTTGATCTCCAGCAAGAGCAGCCCGAAAATCTCGATCATCTTCGTTATTTATTAATTGCTCGACTTCAGGAAGCTATCCATGGTTCACAGCAAGCTCAAGATCGCTTCATGCGGCAGCTTGCCGGTGGCAGTATTAGCTTATTTGGTATTACACTGAATGTGACGAATCCTGCTAAAGAACGCCGTTTAATCCATGAGGATTTTCGCCAAGACTTCCTGAAGATTGTCAAGAAGCTACAAGAAAAGAAGTGGTTGGGTGTATGTTTCCTCTTAGATGGTTCTGAGTTCATAGTCAATCAGCCTTGGGCTAATAATGCATGGAGTTATTTGAGATCCCTCAAAGAAACTACCAATACTGCGATCGAACCCTTTCTAGGATTGCTCCTTTCTGGTTATCGGGATTTAAGAGACTATCAGCAGAAGGTTGGTTCTCCATTACTTGGAATATCCGAATTAAGTTGGCTAAGTCCCTTTGAAGAGGTAGAGACGAAAAACTTAATTGGTTATCGCTGTAGCAAGGAAAAAATTTCTTTGTCTGAGGAAATGATCAATGGAATCATTTACTGGGCTGGCTGTCATCCTTACCTAACTCAACAGCTTCTTAATACAATTTTTGATAATCGCCTTCTTGCGAAACCTCGAACCACCAAGGAATTAATTCGATACTTAATTCGGCATCAACATGAGGCAGATTTTTCTAAATTTTGGGATAGTACTAAGGCAAGTTATGGTTTTGGTATAGCTGAACAAATGGTTTATCTTTCACTCATTAAGCAGCGGCAAGGAACTGCTGAAGCCTTAGCACAATACGCACAATTGAGTATTGGAGACACAGAAGATGCACTAAGAGTCATGACAGGCACAGGTGTCATTCGACAACTTGATTTTGAAACTTATGCAATTGGTGCCAAACTTTTTGAACAATGGGTTTCAGAAGAAAAACAACCAGAACAAATATAGCTACTTGTTCAAGCTGAATCAAAAATCATAAGCAGAGCTAAGGTGGCTACAAATCTAACAAAAATGTCAGCTCATTTGGTCAATTCATTACTCAATGCCCCTCCTTATTGATACTCCTCCATATGTAAAATGCCCAAATGCTTTGTCTATAAGGAAGGCTATAGTTGATGTGAATAGGGCGATCACTTCAGTAGTAGTACAGCGAGTCAATAGCAATTGCTATTCTATATCTGCTTCATAAGGTGAGAGGTTTGAGTAGCAACGGAACAGAAACTTACGCTAAGGCCGAAGCGCAGATGAGGTAAGGATTGTAAGAAGTACTTTCCAGTTTCAATGAGACCTACCAATTAGTCTTTAGGCTGATTGGTATAGAAATCTAGAACGAAATATCAGGGGTTCAGGCTCCTAAATTTCGGTAGGTTCAATTGGTACTCCCCTTAACGTAACTTTCTGTTCCGTTGCTACTCAGACCCCGGTGATTGCTCTCTAATCCGACAATACGAAAATTGCAAGCAGCACCGAGGCGATCGCAAACCCTAATGAGGATTAACCCAATTTTTTAATCCAGTCCTCAATTCCCTTTTTCGTGGGTACTCCCTTGTCTGTAAATGCCCAAATGCTGCGTCTATGTTGAGGACTGTAGCTGATATGGATGGGGCGATCGCTCCCATAGTAATACAGTGAATCAAACGGCAGTTGATGCTCCAAAGTCCAATCTACGAGGCGATCGCTCTCCAGCCCAATAATCCGAAAGTCACAGGCTGCTCCAAGGCGATCGCAGTAGTACTTCCCATTTCGATTTAGTTCATGCGCCATATGCTGATCTCGGCTCGGGGCAACTCGACCGTTTTTGACGCCCGTTTCTGGATCTTTTTGACTTAAAAACCGTTTTAGATCCATTGAGCAAAAGCCATAGGTTAGCTGAAATCGTTTTCTACCAAAGTTTTCAATTACTGGATCAATGATTTGTTGGCACAGCGTCTGTAGTGCCAGAATTGTCTCCTTTTGGTTCTTGGGATATGGGTTAATTTTTTCAGCGTATTTTCTATAGGTTTGGGTGCAAGTACAAAACTCTTCTAGGGTCAGATGCTTGCCCAACTTCATGGTCATCACCTCTAACTTTTCACTCAAAAGCGATTCTTAGTGCCTGACTAGATCGTAAAACTTTACGGAACTTCACATAAAACCTCGAAGATTGCCTGTTTACACATTAAGAGTGATTTGGAGGCAGGCATGACGATTGGCGTATGGACCACTGAGCACACCTGGACGGATCGAGGGGAATGAGTTATGGAACGAATGTTTAATGACTCATTTCTAGAGGGGCCAATGTCTCAACCGACCAGTAAGACAAGCGATCGCCCAGAGGATAACTCTCTAGATGTTGACTGGCACCAGCAATTGAAGCAGTTGGTGCAGGAAGTCTGTCAGCACCCCCTAAACAGCCCACAACGACGTAAAGGGTTCAACCGCATTATTCGGATGATCCAGCAGTCGGGAAAGCTGTGGCGGGCAGCAGAGCCTTACTACGAGGATGCGCTGCAAGATACTTGGCTGCATTTCTCACGAAACTTATGTGAAGCAACAACGGCAGAGCAACCTTATGGCGCGAAAGAGTGTTTCATCATCGCTCGTTTGAATGCTTATCTGAAGCGGAGATTGCAAGACTATGCAGTACAAGCGAGCCAGGAGCAGAAACAGCGAGTCCTGCCAACTCAATCACTAGAGGGTGAAGGGCTAGCTCCAGTGGAGCAGATTGCGGCTCCAGAAGAAACACCCTCTGTCTTCGAGGAAGTGCAGGAGTGGGTCGAGGCGGATAAGTCAGGAGAGCTGGGCTGCACTCATGTTAAGGGGCGACCAGATATTACCTGTCAAGTCTTGATTTTGCGGCGATTGCCACCAGAAACACCCTGGAAAACCTTAGCAGCAGAGTTTGGAGTTTCAGTTTCAACGCTGAGTGGATTTTACGAAAAACAGTGTCGGCCTCGGTTACAACAGTTCGGTCAGTCACAAGGCTATCTATAACACGGAGGGGACAAAACAATGATGCATGATGTGCAAGAACAAGATTTGACCATTCAAGTGCCGATCACGACAGCGATGCGGGCACAGGCAGAAGCATTGGCGGGTCGGCAGCCGACGGCAGAGAAATCAGAGCAGATTTACCGTAACACGATGGCCGTACTGGTAGTGAATGCCTACCTAGGTTGGCAAGGCTATGAGACTGACTTGAGCCAATCTAACAACTGGAACCTAGGAACACTCGCGGCTGGTGGTGATGTTGCAGATTTGATGATTAAAGATTTAGGGCGGCTTGAGTGCCGTGCCGTGCTCCAGGGAGCGACAGTTTGCCCATTACCACCAGAGGTCTGGCATGGACGTATTGGGTATGTAGTAGTGCAATTCGATGTTGCAGTAGACAAAGCAGTGCTCCTAGGCTTTAAGCCCATCTTTGACCCAGAAGATCCTATGGAGGAGGTGCCATTGGATGAGTTGCAGTCATTAGATGAGTTGATTGATTACCTGGATCGGCTGGAGCGAGGGAACACTCAATTAGAGAATGCCCCCTCACTAGAGGCAGAACAGGTTCGGCAGATGTGGGTAGATCCCTACAGTCGGCTGATGGTAGTGGCGCAATTAGAGCGGATTTACCGTACTGAGTCTCGTAGCAAGTGGCGGGTGAAGGCTGAAAAGGTACTGTCAGGTCGAATCCTAGAAGGTGCACTGGTGCGGGAGGAAGCAGTTCTAGACGATCGAATTGCCTTGCAAGGATTAGCAGAACGGTTATTAGAGCAACTGGCTACGGTTTGGGGCAGTGAGAACGCAGGTTAAACCAGTAGCAAGCAGGACACTCGAAATTTATGGATGAACAACGGTTAGAGCAATATGTTTTGCTGATTCAGGAGTTGCTGCGTTGCCCCGGTGGTCAAGAAGGGGCGGTTTTGCAAGCTCATGCAGAATTGGTGGATGCAGGACTGCTACTGGTAATACCGCAAGTAACCCAACAGTTGCAGAAACAGGGAAATGCGGAAGCGGCAGAATGGCTGATTCATTTGGGTCTTCAGCTAGCTGAGGCACTGGAGGGAAGTAGGAACGATATAGAGCAACCATCAGGAGGAAGCTTAGAAAATTCTTTGCGTTTTTTGGCAGAGGTTTTGCAGTTAACTGCTCAAAGTCAAGGGGATGCAAAGCAAGTTTATTCTTTTCTAGCAGCGCATCAGACCCAGCTCAATGAAGAAATGCTTCAAGCGCTACTAATGGCGTTGGAAGTATTTTCACAAGGAGAGGTGGAACGACGACAATTTGTCGCGATGATCATCGGCGAGTTTGGCAATATCATTCAGCAGTTCCCATTAGGTTCCAGGTGGCTAAATCTAGAACTTGCTATTACTGCCTATAAAATTATTTTGAACGTTTTTGAGCGCGGACAAGCACCTAAGTTATGGGCAGTCATTCAGAACAATCTGGCAGCTGCCTACTATTCCCGCATCCGAGGCGATCGCGCTGACAACATCGAGCAAGCCATCACTGCTTACCAACTCGCTTTGCAAGTCAGAACTCGTGAGGCGTTTCCAGATGATTGGGCAATGACCCAGAACAATTTGGCAACTGCCTACTCTGACCGCATCCGAGGCGATCGCGCTGACAACATCGAGCAAGCCATCACTGCTTTCCAACTTGCTTTGCAAGTCAGAACTCGTGAGGCGTTCCCGGAACAGTGGGCAACGACCCAGAACAATTTGGCAACTGCCTACTCTGACCGCATCCGAGGCGATCGCGCTGACAACATCGAGCAAGCCATCACTGCTTTCCAACTCGCTTTACAGGTTAGAATGCCTGAAACGCTGCCAATAGATTGTCTCCAGACTGGCCGAAACTTAGGCAATACAGCTTTTACAGCTAGCCGTTGGCAAGATGCCATCACGGGCTACAGTACTGCAATTGAGGCCGTAGAGCGTCTCCGCAGTTGGGCCGCTGATGAAGATCGTCGTCAGGAAATTCAGGAGCAAGCCATTGAGGTTTACGAGAAAATGGTGCAGGCTTGCGTGAATACAAGGCAATTCGCAAAAGCTGTAGAAGTGGCTGAACGCTCTCGCTCTAAACGACTTGTGGAGCTAATTGCCACCAACGACTTATATCACAGCGGCAATATTCCTCCTGAAATTGCGCCCTATTTACAACAATACGAAGCTGTGCAAGAGGAGATTAATAAACTGCGCTTTGGCAGGAGTCATAACGATGAGAACCGTACTCTAGCTAGCGCCGCTCCTGGCACTCGGGGTCGAGCAGCGCTTGATGCTGCTACTCAACAGATTCAAGAGCTAGAAACTCAGAAACATGCCATCCGTCAGCAGCTCAGCCGATTAGATCCAGTCTCAGCAGGTTTGCTTCAGGTAAGCGCCCCTAACCTAGCAGCGATGGAGCGTTTAGTAGATTCTCCGACCACCACTCTGCTAAGCTTCTACACCACTTCCACCGACACTCATATTTTTGTTCTGCGTCAAGATGAATTAACGTGCCATACCTGCTCTGGCCAGAATGTAGAGACGCTTCAGCAGTGGCTAATTGACCAATGGTTGCGGCCCTATTTAGAAATCAATCAAGCTGATGACCCCGAGGAATGCAACGAGAGACGTAAGAATTGGGCTGAGCAGATGCCAGAGGTGCTACAAGGACTGGCTCAACGATTGCAACTTAACTCCCTGATCGAGACTCATCTGCAAGGTGCAACCGAACTAATCGTGGTGCCCCACCTGTTTCTACACCAAATTCCCTTTGCAGCTTTGCCTACGCCAGAAGGTTTTCTGGGCGATCGGTTTCAACTGCGCGTTGTCCCCAGTTGCCAGGTGCTAGAGTTCTGCCAACAGCGACCACCCATAGCCTTCGATTCCATCCAGCACAGCACGGTAGAAGATGCGACAGAAGATCTACCTTGCTCTAGCTTTGAGGGGGAGGCGATCGCCAAGCTCTACAATATTCCGGCAGCCCAACGCTTACGGGGACGCGACCAAGCCAAGGTAGAAAACTATCGCCAGTTAGCACAACAATCGCAAGTTATCCTCTCTAGCCACCATGCTCAATCTCGGCTGGATAACCCCTTGGAATCAATGCTGGTTCTAGCCGATGGAGCGATCACTCTAGGGCAACTGCTGACACCCGCTTGGCGACTACCCCATCTATCTGATGTTTTCCTCTCTTGCTGTGAGACAGGTATTGGATTCACATCTGCGACTTTTGATGAACCCCTTAGCCTCGCAACTGGTTTTCTCTGTGCTGGAGCGCGCAGTGTCGTCAGTACCCTTTGGGCCGTGGATGACTTAGCAACTGCCTTATTTTCTATCCACTACCATCAACATCGGCGTTCGCTGAACTGTCCAGAAGCTGTGCAACGTGCTCAGCAGGATCTCAGACAAATGACTGGAGCGGATCTGGCCCAGCGTTACAAACAACCCCTACTTACCTTGCTCGACCAGAAATATGAAGCAGCGGAGGCAAAACGCCAACAAGCTGAGGCACAGATGGGCCAGTACAACCCCCAATCAGATGATTACCAAAACCGGAAACGAGATCATGACCTGTGGGCCAGATCTGCTACCCAGATCGAAGACACCCAGACTCGACTGAAGAAGCTATGCCGAACCCAGTTGCCTTTTGCCCATTCCATCTACTGGGCAGCTTTTATAACTCAAGGTTTAAGATAGGCAGTCATCCATCTTTGCAACGCTCGTATCCCGCATCCAGCGGGATTTTTTGTATTCGTCCCCATCAGCAGTTGGCATAAAATTGGCAGCGATCGCTGTTAAGAGAGTAACTAGAAAACAGCGAGTGACCGCAATATGGCTCAGCCGATTCAAGTTTCTCAACCAATTCTCTCTAACTCCTCTGCCGAACCCGCTACTAACCTCAAGAACCAAGTTTTGTCTGAAGCTTTACAACAAACCCGTGAATGCTCCCAACTTGCACATGACAGTTTCCGATTAGCCTTGGTTGTGTCTACTGTCAGCGCTTTCATCATGCTTGTAGGAGTTGGACTTCTGATGGCAAATCACACTTCTGAAGGCACGGTAACAACTGCTGGTGGATTGGTGTCTGGGGTTGGCATTCTGCAACTGAGTAAAGAGGCTAGCGATCGCCGTCAAGAAGCCAATGAGCGGCTCGATAAGCTGACCGAAACTCTAAAAGCAAGCAGTTAAGCACCTTGCTGATCCTAGGCACAAGGCGATCCGGTAGATCGCCCTTTTTTGTAGCAGGCCGAACTAGCTAAACAGGGTCATAGCAAACCCAAATTAGGCGTAGGAAGGTAGGAAAACTTTTTCCTACGCCATCAAAAATCTCAACCTCTAAAAACTTTGCAGGGCAAAACGTATAGCTTTTAAAGTCAATCATCTTAAAAAAACCTTTTGCTTTAATTGTCTCTATGCCAGTTTAGTATTTTTGTACTATACTAGAGCATCGCTTCAACTGATACCTTATGATTCCAACCACCCTTTTAGATGCTTTTCACCTCTACCAGCTTCACATCGCTACGGATAAGCCAAAACATTTTGCTGGGTTGAAAACGGCTCTCAAGCTTTATGTTCTTCCGGGATACAGCATCAGTTATGCCTTTAGAGTAGAGGCAGTGAGTGAAGACTTTGAAGGTTGCCTATCAAGGGTGCCTCTGAAGGAGGTCAACGATGTTGAAAATGCATTTCATGAGCAAACAAAGATAGCTTTGTCGCTTGGAGGCATCACGAAAGGAACTGTTAAAGATTACCGCTCACACCTACTTCGCTTTACTAAATGGATACAAGAACAAAGTTGGTATTTCGACGCCACCAAACCCGACAGTGAAAAATTTACACCTCAGATTAAAACTACTTATTCTCTCAAGGCAATGCGCAAGGGTAGAAGGTGCTATAACCACAATCCCTACGGGCTAAAAGCGACTGAGGTGACCCCTGAGTTAAAAAAACAGCTTGCAGCTCGTCCTTATGAATTAAAGCAGGAACACTTTAGTCCTGAGTTTATAAGTCAACTGTCAGCTGAATCTTTGAAAGCTCTGCCACATTATGGATTTCATTATTTCTGCACGGCCCCAGAAGTAGCCAAGCGGCAAGATAAAGCCATGAGAGAATCAACCTTTGAAATCTATCAAGACTTTAGTCTTTGTTTCTTAGGATGGCTAAAAAATATCAGAGGCTGGAGCTTGAGCGACATCAGCTTGGAGTGGATGAGCAATAAAGAGCTACTAGAGGAGTTTGTAGCTTGGGGCATCAGTGAACGAGAGAATAGCTATAGCTGGGCTTCAAGAGCTGCTGAGTGTGCTGTCAATATTGGTAAGTGGGTGTATCATAAACGCTCCAAAAAGCGAGATTATAGAGATGTCCAGGAGATAGAAGAGCTCAAAGATTACCGAGCAGATATTCAAAAGAAACGTAAATCTGAGCCTTCCCGACTCAACCTTGAAGAAAAGCTGGTTACTTTCGAGGAGTGTGAATCTGTGGTTCAGTATCTCCGTCAATGCTGTGCTCCCAGACGGAGTAAGAAGTCCAAGTACACAGGAAAACTTCAGAAGGGAGAGATGCGATCGCAAACAGCAATTCTCCGATGGTGGCAACGTTATCTCATTATTGCCATCCTGACATATTGTCCTGTGCGACAAAGAGAGATCAGAGAGTTAGAGCTTGGCAGAACCCTATTTAGAGAGACAGAAGGTTACAGAGTCAAACTTGGTCCTGAAGACCATAAGACAGGATCTAAAACTGGCAAGGGGCGAGAATATTGGTTGCCTCAGCACTTAACCTTAGACTTAGATGAGTGGCTCAATGAGTGGCGACCTAAGGCCAATGTTGAACACAATTTTGTCTTCTTCTCGGTCGGCGGCAATGGTAAACCAGACTCTATAGGCAAACCCTTGTCAGGACCTGTGGTAAGTGCAATGGTTGCCACTATTATGTACAAATTCACAGGTAAGCGGCCCTCTCCGCACATCTTTAGGAATATTGCAATCACTTACCAAAGAAAATACGGTAATGCAGAACAGCAAGAGGCATTGGCTGAACTGATGGGACATTCAGTTGAGGTAGCTAACAAGGTTTACGACCAAACTACAGCAATTGAAAAAACTGAAAAGGCAAAGGACTGGTGGAAAAAGTCGAATTGAACAGTGCCTTCTATAAGGGCAAGTTTACCTGAGCTCAATTCCACTTGTACAGTGACAAATTAAATGGCATTGAAACAAATTCATGTCGTAGAGCAAAATCTCCTCTGTTGCTGGATTACAGGGAGAATTTTCTCAGTGAATTAGCATCTGTCCATCAGCATTGCCAAGCTAAGTCTAGCTTGCTTTTTTGACTCAAGCCAGATTTAGCTTGGCTTCTTCAACGACACTAATGTGTTTCCACGTCAAATAAAAAGTCACTATACACTTGCGGCGGAGTAGTTCATTGATCGAGAAGCACTGCGCTACCAAAATTTAAGACAACAAGTTTAGAAAAACTTGCCAATTGGAACCAGTTTGAGGAACTCTCGCTGGAGCTTCTGGTAGATAGGAATTGACTTTGTCTCAATTCGAGCATCACCAGTAACACCGGGTCGCAAGCGATTGTCATCGTTGTCAATTAAGATGCGCACCGTTAACATTCGCTTCTGCCGTGACTCATCTAGTTGCACCACGGGGGCGATCGCCTGCACCGTTGCGGTGTAGTCTCGAATCCCAGCTTCCCGAGGCCGAAACTTCACAAGGGCACCTTTGTGCACTAGATCTGAATCTTCCTGACGAATTTTGACATTGGCAGTCAATTGCTTCAAGTTAACGACTTCTAGGACTGGGTCTCCGGCTTGCAGCTTCTTGGCTCGCAGTCGATCAAGGGACTCTGTAATCACAGTTCCTCCTTGCTTTGCTCGTAGCATTAAGTGTTGCTGCTTATCCTGTTGCCGCTTAAATTCTTCACCTAGCGTCTCTTCTAGACGACGTTGAGTTTGAATGTCTGCTGCTACTGCTGCTACTTCCTGTTGGGCAGACTGGCGGGCTGCTACCTTCCGGCTAACCTCTGCCTGGAGTTGCTCTAACTCTTCCTGCAAGTTCTTTTGGATGGTAGCAATTTGTTCCACTTTTGCTCTAACTTGACTTTCCTTGTTGGCGACTGTACTTTGCAGGGTAGCTTGCTGTCGCTCAGCATCTCTCAACACATTACGAGCAATCGCTCCGTCAGGTACTGCTGCCTGGTAATCGCTAATAGTTGACTCTACTATCTTCAAGTTATCCTTTAACCCGACAATCTCACTCTTAATACCAGTAATCTCATTCTCCAGTTCACGAATCTGAGGAGGAGGAGTGCCTCCTGCCGTCTGAGCGAATTCACGTTGCAGCCGCTCAGTCTGTTGACGACTCGCTGTTTCAGTGACCAATGCCTCATTGAGTCTCGCCTGAGCCATTGGTAGCTGCTGCTCTTTCGCCTCTAGTGTAGACCGAGCCTGTTCTTGAGCAATTTTGGCTTCAGCAATCTCCTGCTCTAATTCATCACTGTTCAAACGAGCTACAGGTTGATTGGGTTCAACCATAGCATCGGCTTGGACCAACAATTCCTGGATGGTCCCAGAGATTTGCATATAGACAAAGTCACGGGCTCCCGCAGTCGATTCTACCTCCACACTGCCTTGCACGTGATTGGGAATTGCGATGAAGCTAATCGCTCCTAAGCCGAGCCCGAGACCACTCATGATTAGCCAGCGTTGATAGGGAGAAGTCCCGCTCTCAGGGGCAACTGGGGGTTCTTTGTCAGGCCTACTAGCCTGGGCTGGGGGGGCAGGATTAGAGTTGGGTCGGTTAGTTGGTGGAACGACTTGTAGATGTAACTGAGGATGCGGGGAGTCGGCGGTCATAAGCTTTGGTAGATATTTTAATTAAAGTGCTAGGGGCTCAGCGGGAAGTAGAAGCTGATTTCGGTGTCAAGCTAGGCCAATAGAAATAAATTGCCCACAAAGTTAAGAGCGTGAGCGCAATAGTAGGAATATTGGTCAGAGTCCAGTCCAGTACTTGATAGAAAATCACACCAAAGACGAGCAGAACATAGGCAAAACTGAAAGGAGCATAAGTAGCAAGAATCCAACAGTCACGAGGCTTCTCCTGCAAAGGGCGTCGCCGAAAGAGATTGGCATAGAATCCAAAAGACCGAGATCTGAGGTTGTTGATTCCGGTCAAGGCAACGGCTAAGTAATAGCCATCAAATCTGGCTAAGGGATTCAGATTAACAGCAACCGTAAAGAGGGCTGCCACCATCAGCAAGTAGCTGGCTGTGTTCAACCAGGTGCCATCGACAGACCAGTTCCAAAGACAAAGTGCGATCGCCGCAATGATAATTTGACACAGTACTCCAGCCGCCACTACCAAAACTCGCTGTGATCGGCTGACTAAAGCATAAGCATCCGTGGTGTTGGTGTAGGCTGCGGGCATGAAAAACATAAACATCAGCCCAATTTCGGGAACAATGCCACCGTAATGCTTGAGCGTAAAAGCATGGCCTAGTTCATGGATCGTCACAACCAGCATTGCCAATAGCCCAAAGGGGAGCAGTACGGTTGCGCCTTGAGTTGCCCAAATCTGTTGTCCTATCTGAAGAATGCCATCCCATTGATCCAAACCGATGATTGCTGAGCAGGCTAAAAAGAAGCTCAATCCTAAGCAAAAGGGGAGAGACCAAACCCAACGCAGTAAGTCGATGTGCTGATTCAACCAAGGGTCAGGATTAAATAAGGAAACCTTAAAGAACAACAACTGCATGGGTGTGAATTTACGTTTGGGCGGCGTTGCTGGGATAGAGCCAACCAACATACCCGTGGCTGCTAGCAGTTGTAATAGATGCTGTAATTGAGAAGGACTAACGGTGTATGTTTGAACGATCTCGGTAGGGGAAAGCTGACCTAACTGATCAATCACAGCTTTATCGCGATCGCTCACTTGAAGATAGGTAACATCTTCAGGGTTCCGTAAAATCCAGTAGCCCTCAGGATGTTCAACCCATTGCACACAGGATTTAAGCTGAGGGCCACTCTTTGTGGAAGTAGTGCTTTCTGATGGCAAGGCCAAGACTTCTAGAGTCATGAGCGTTTGCAACAACTCTGTAACTAGACATGAGACAGCATTATTACCAAACTGTCGTTCACAAAGCGTTTGCACCTGGCTCACCGTAAACTGCCCTGTGAAGAAACGCAACGCATAACCCTCAGTCATGGAGAAGCGCAGTTGTCTCTTAGTATGTAACGCTAACAGGACAACTTGGTTTGAACTAGCAATCTGCCCCAACCGCCAGTAAGGAGTGATGTCAGGGCAAATCCAATTGTTGCAATCATGACTCAGCAATGGAACTCCTAGCAGATGCACCCGTAGGGATATTGGCGTGAGTTTAGACAGTAAGTGGACTTACGGCCAATAGAAATCTTACAGCTTTATTCAAAGTTCACGAACAAACCTTGTTTTTTAAGTAACAAAAGTATTTTAAGTTTTTACGTGTATTCCCTTAGTGTTTTAGCTAGGTTATACCGTAGTGTTATCGAAACTTCATTCTGCACAGCTTCGAATTAACCAGTGCAGTTTGGTTGTGCGATCCCCATTTAACTCTTCATCCATAAATTCAGGTGCTATCTATGAGGCTGTTTAATCGCTCTGCTAAGCGGCGTGCTGCTCAAGGTTTTGCTGCTCCGAACAATGTTCAAAGAGCGCAGACTCAAACTTTTATCCTTGAACCCATCTTGACGCCCAGTGGTTTGGTTGATGGCGGAGATGAGACACCTGACCTTGCTGCCTTAGACGTAGATGTCGCTTACAGCATTGAAAGTGGAATTGTAGATATCAATCTTAATGCAGGAAGCACTGCTCCTTCAGATGCAGAGCTAGCAACAGATGCAGATGGCTTTCAGGAACCGCTCTCAGGTGAGACTAGTTCTGCTCCAAACATGGATGTGGATGGGGAGCTAGATCAAGGGATAGAGGACTTGCCTGATTTTGATATGGGTGATGAAAAGATTGAGCCCATTGCCTTTATCTATCAAGTTGACTTTGAGCCAACCGAATCCCCTATGGCCTCAGAGGAGAGTGTAGAGAGTTTTAATCTCAGTTCAAACTCCCCGTTAGACTCAACAGAATTTGACATAGAAGCTAATGTTGAGACTGAACTGAGCCTTGATGCAGATGAGGCAGCACAAAGCAACATTGATGCTGAAGTTAGCGAGCAAAACATTGATCCCACAACTGTAACGGATGCTGAGCAAACGGCTGAGGAGCTACCAGAGGGTGAAGCAAGCACAGATGTAGAGATTGAGCTGCCCGTTGCAGAAGAAGCAACCCCCAGAGTTAGGTTTGATTCTGGGGTCTTCACAGTCGGCGAGACTGGAGAAGTCGGGATTGATTTCTTGTTCGATGGCGGCAGCTACAAAGGTGAGCTAGCTGTCTTCAGCTTGGATGGGATGGAGCAGTTTGAACCTGGATCTGAAGCGTTTATTCAGGAAGCAGCCCGTCGCGCTTTAAGTGATTCTGAGCTAGGTCATGTGGTCATTCGCGATCGCTTAGAAGCAGCCAAGTTTAGTGGCAGCTTGGGTGAAAGCAATGACTGGAACATGGGTGAGTATCTGGGCATGAAGACGTTTACCATGCGACCAGGTGATGAATTCGGCATCATGCTAGTGCCAAATGGTCAGATCCAAACAGTTTTTGATAATCCAGCTGTTAATGGTGCGAAGCTGCCCTTGTTCTCAATGGCAACTGCTAACCCAGATGATGCTTTTCATGTGGGCCAAGCTGCGGATGTGACAGGCGATGGTAGCACCTTTGTCATGGAAGACCAGCGTGTTGATAAAGGTAGCGACCGCGATTACAACGACCTCATTTTCCGAGTTAATGGTGCAACTGGTAAAGCGGCACTCCTGGATGATGTGATCGCTCCCAACAAAGATTGGCGGCAGTCCGAGCTCGGTCAACAAATTACTTTAAATGCTATCTCTCACGCTGACCCTGGTAAAGAGTTACCAGGCGAGCCCGCTCATCCTGCCCTCCCCGCTCCTGTTGTTCCAGCAACCCCTGTTGACCAAGGAGGCAATGGCTTTTCAGAACCTTCAGGCTCTGAACAAGGCTCGTTGGAACCCAATCCAGGCGGAGCTCTGCCACATACGCCGACTTTAATTGAAGCTTCCAGCACGCAGGATGTTATTGATCAAGTCAGCAACGTTGACTCAACTGATATTTACCGAGTTTCTAGCCAGCAGTTGGTGAATGCTGAAATTTCGGTTCTATCTGGTGATGCATCGGTCAGTTTCCTAACGCCGTCAGGCCAAGTTCTGGGGACTCAAGTATTGGCCCATGGAACCCATTTCTTGGCAGTACCAGAAGGTATTTCAGGAGAGGTGTTAGTCAAGGTGGATAGCCATGCTGGCTCCACGGCAACTTATATCTTGAAAGGTTTCGAGAGTAAGGCACCAGAACCTTTCAACATTAGTGTGGAGTTTGAAGGTGTATCCGTTGGAGATAATACCTCTCCATCTAGTTCTGGAGGATTAACAACCTCGCAACAGGCCGTGATTCAGGCTGCTGTGCGAAGTATCGAGCCTCTGATTGCTCAAGGATTACCCAGTGCGATCGTTGACGGCAAGATAATTGATGACATCAACATTAAGGTTTTTGTTAATAACTTGGATGGAGCGGGTGGAACTCAGGCGCAGACAAAGATTGATTTCATGCGCTATGACACACTACTTCCGGCGCAATCAATTGTGCAATTTGACGCGGCAGATGTGGCGGAATTAGAACGTTCTGGACAGTTGTTCAGCGTAGCACAGCATGAAATCCTACATGCTCTAGGCTTTGGCAATCTTTGGGAAGCTAAGGGTTTGGTTGACTATGCGGGGACTCCACTAGCCCAATACAGCGGTGAGAATGCTGTTGCAGCTTTCAAGGAGCTAGGTGGGGTCACAGATGCCATCTCTCTAGAAACTCAGGGTGCTGGATCGGCAGGACTGCATTGGAATGAAACTTTGTTTCAAGATGAGGTGATGACTTATGACTTAGGTTTCCAGACGGACGCTAATGGTCAAGTCTTTTCGCCTATCGGTGCTGTCACCTTAGCCTCTCTAGTAGATTTGGGCTACCGGGTGAATCTAAATCAGGCCACTCTTGGTTGGGGGCTATTGGGTGGACAGCAACCGAAACCAGGTGATCTTACGCCTGAACAGATTGAGGCATTCAAACAACTAACCGAGACGAACTTTGGTGACCCAAATGAGGAGTTCATCTATTCTCTCATGCCAGAAGTTGACCCGGACAAGGTTGCTCCTGAAATTTGGGCTCACGCAGAGAAGTTCTCCGGAAATGGTCAGTACTACGAATGGGTACCTTACCAAGTCCGGGAGGGCGATAGTTTAAGTCGTCTAGCTCAGCGTTTTATGGGCAATGGTTCCTATCCTTACTACAAGTGGATCGGAGACCATAATGGAATCAAGAATTATGATTATCTTTATTGGGATTCCAATAATCCAAACAACAATTGGATTGAGGTTCCCGCTCATCGTCCCAACTATGAATGGGAGATGGAGCAAGAAAGGTTGCGGCGAGAGGAAGAGTTAAGACAACGGCAGCAAGAAGAAGAGCGGATTCGTCGAGAACAAGAAGAGGCCTTTCAACGAGATCAGGAGCGGATTCGCCAAGAGGAAGAACGCCGTCGCTTAGAGGTAGAAGCAAAGCAGCGGGAGTTGGAAGAACAAGAACGGCGCTTGCGAGAAGAAATGGAGCGTCGTCGCCAGGAAGAAGAACGCCGCCAGGAAGAGGAGCGAATTCGGGAACTAGAGCGGCAGGCAGAAATTGCACGGCAACAAGGTAAGGGCGGTTTGGATTGGTATGTTGCTAAGCCGTTGCCAGAATTTGGACCGATTGATCCCTTTGAGACAAGGTTAACGGGTGAGACGGTAGGAAACCTAGTTCCTGATGACTACTATCGTTTCACCTTGTCCCGCCCAGGCAGAATTGATGCACGGTTAATGCGCCTATTGGCTGACGCGGATCTCGTATTGTATGACGTGCGGAATCGCCCAATCTCTTACTCCATGCGCGAAGGGATTACTGACGAACAAATCCTGGTTGATCTGATTCCAGGAACCTACTTGCTTCGGGTTAACAGTCCGAAGGGAGTAACTACAGATTATGAGCTTGTAGTCAAATTCAAGCATCTACTCTCCCGCTCCGAACAAGGTCCACCTCCGGGCTGGCGCGTGGGTGGAGGTAATGGAGGTAATGGAGGCAGCGGTAATGGTACAACTCGTGGACCACTGTTTGCTGACCCCCGCATTCAGCGTATTTATGACACTGCCCTAAATAACTTTGCTGGACCTGAACGGGCAAAAGCGAATGCTCGAATCAGCAACTTAGAAGCTGAAAAAGACCAGTATGAACAGGATTTACAAAAGCTGCTTGAGCAAATGAATGCTGAGCAACGGCAAAAGATTCATTCTGAGCTTGATGCCGTCCGGGATAGTACACGCAGTTGGGTCGATGATAGAGCTAATCCGATAAAGAATGGTGTTGACAGTACTACTGACTGGATTTTGGGACAAATTGACAGCAAAATACCTAGTCAAGTTTATGAAGCTTGGGGAATTGGAGATAATCTCAGACGGGCTAAAGATGACCTGAAAGGCAAAATCAATGAAGCTAGAAGTTGGTTAAAAAGCAAGATTGATGGTGTTCAAACTTTAGTCAAGGATGCAATTTGGCAATTTATTGAAGCCTTGAAGAATGCCTACAGAACAGGCGCTGAAATCAATGGTGAAATTGAAAGGTTGTCCCAAGAACTAAAAGGCAAAATTGATGCTTTAGTAGGAGGCATTAACAATTGGGTCGGTGAGTTTAAGGGTAAGGTTACTGGATATTTACAGGGACTTCGTCATGTTGGAGTTGATATCCCTCCAGTTAAAGATTTTTGGGGTAGAACCATAATCCCAGGGTTCAAATGGAATTTCTATGATGGTGTTGTTGAACCTTTAGCTAACAGCCTAGCCAATGGGGTAAAAAGCGGTATATCCTCTGTAGCTGATTTTGCTAAAGGAACAGTTAACTATATCAAACCCCGCACTCAAAAGGCGGTTGCGGCTATTGTTGATGCCATTTTTGGTGACAAGACAGGGCATCTCTACAACAAGATTCATGGTGTCGATCAGCAGATTGAGGCAACTCGGACAGGTTTGGAGAAGGCTATTCGTGACCAAGGTAATCTCTACAAGCGTCTTTTGAATGACTTCCTCAATGGTCTAGGTGAAGCCAAAGACTTTGTTTTGGGAGCTATCTTTGGTGGATTTAATGATGAGGCAACACTATTACAAATTTTGTTTGATACTGTATTGCCTTCAATCATAGCTAGAGTTATTGATATCTTTTTCCCAGGTGTGGGTGTCGTTACTGAAATTGGGCTTTCCCTTACTCAAGGAATTCGAGATTTAGTTGCAGAGTTGTTTAAATCTGTGTCTAAGGTCATGCGAGGAGAAGCTCTGGATGGTGAAAATTGGTTGGGATTGATTGCATCGGCTATTGCAACAGCAGTTGCTGCAATTCCTTTAGCTGGTCCTTATCTACGTAGTCTCGTACGTCTGATCGGTAAAGGGAGTAAAGGTGCAAGTTTAATTGCAAAACTTGGAAAAGTACCAATTTTAGGAGATATTATCAGAGCTATTTCAAATTTGGATTGGCCTGCTTTAGGAAAAGCAGGCAGCTCCATCCTTACTCAAATATCTGATATTTCTAGAGGGTTTCTAAATACTCTTTCAGAGGGTATACAGAAATTAGGAACAAACTTTAAGTCTGTTCTTGAACAAATCGGAGTTTCGGGATTACTAGAAAAAGGAAAAAATATTGTTGACAAAATTCCATCTGCTTTACAAAAAATCAGTTCTCAGTCATCGACAAAAGCTGATGAGCTTATTCCTGAACTCAAAGGTGGATTAGCTGGCTTTGTTGATGAGAGCACAAAGCTTAATCGGCCTTGGCGTACGATCGGTGAGAAAGTCGTAGATCCTTCCGTAGTAAAGCAAGTAAGCCCTTTATCTTGCGGCTCAGCCAGTGCAGAAATGCTGTTGAGAGAACGTGGAATTTTCAATATTAGTCAAACTAGAATCGAAGACTTGGCTGGAGCACCAACTGATGCAGAACGTATCGGAAAAGCACTGAATGAACTTACTGGTAGTGGTAGGTGGCGGGGCGGAATGGTATCTGGTTCAGACCTTTCTAAGGATTTAAATGCATTGATAGGTACTGGCAAATCTTGGATGGCTCAGGTGAGGACCAAAATTGGAGAACCTGGAATTGATCATATGGTGATAGTGGATGGAGCTGATTCTATTGGAAACTTGTTTATCCGTGATCCGTGGGACGGCACGAAATACACAATGGGGCGTGAAGAATTTCTAAAATTTTGGTCTACATTAGCTGTTTTTGAAGTCTAACCACGTTTCTATTATTCCTTAATCCCTAAAGTGCAATCGCACTTTAACTATTTTTCCAAAGTGCGATCGCGCTCCCAATCCCATCACTCCCCGAATACTGTATGACCCGATCACGCCAAATTTATTTCAACTCTCTTCCGATTTTTCCAGAGCAACTTACTTCATCAGCCGACCTGCGCTTTACAGTCACCGATACCCTCAGAAGCTTGCTCCGAGAAACTAACTACACGCTGTGTACTCCTAGTCAAGCAGGTTCCGACTCTGCAATCTCTCTCGACGCTCTCAAAACTCATAACAGCGTTTATCAAGCTTCCATGTCACGTCAGTTTGCCGCCAACTTGGCCCTCGGCATCGAACAAGCCACCTTTAAAGATGAACCCGAAGATTGGTTTATCAAAACCGCTGATTTTGGCGACGATTGCGATCGAATTTTGCAACATCGGGATGGTCAGTTTACGCAACTTTTTGAAGATCTCGCTCGCTATCATGCAATTTTCCAAGAGGGCTACGACAAAATTATTCTGTTGCGCCCTCCCACTTATATTGGCTATGACCGTCAACTCACAGCAGCGATGCAATGTCTGGGATATACCAAAGAGCAATTTCAGTTCATCATCGTTCAACCCCTAAAACTCTACGCATTCCATCAGCCCACTCAACGAGTCCACGCCATACCTGACTTAGCTGTTGAGGAACTGCTCAAAGTAGTGAGTATGGATACTTTGAGCTGGTACAGTCTTCGAGTTCCCTTAACAGATGTTGCCCCTATCAACATCAGCACTGCTGGGCAGCCCACTCCAGTTAATAGCCTCTACTGCGTTCAATCCACCTATGCCCGCTGCTCCGTTTTATTAAAACAAGCAGATAAACAAGGCTTTATTCAAGCAAACACAAGCCAAAAAGAGAACTGGCAAACCTCATCAACATATGCATCCATAGCAGAATCTTCTTGGGGTTCTCCTCATGCTGAAAAGTTAGCTAATCAGCTACGGAGTACTTCTACAGTTTTACAACAAGCTGCTGCTGAAATTGCTCCTCATCTAGTCTGTCAACACCTAGAAAGTATCAGTGCTATCTGCCATCAATGGTTAGAAAACATTGAATTGACACAGCAGGGTTGTACGCTATTACTAGCAGCTAAGCAAACTATTTATGAGCTTCTAGAAAATATCCTGGAGATTCAAGCTTTAGAGTCAATACAAATAGATGGGAAAGTGACTAAGGCAGCTTGAAGAGGTGTCATGAGTAGTCTGCAAACCTAGAATTTTCCCTCGAGGTTTGCGAACTCGGACAAGTGGTACCCGGTTAAGTAAAAAGTGCTAACGATCGCTGACACTGATCGCCAAGGGAGAAATGGGAAAAATTGAAGGAGCGATCGCGCTGGCAGAGCCAAACCTACTTTAGTATGTCGAAAATTTCTGATTTTGAATTGAGTACTTAGTAGAGTAGAGCGATCGCAAGCTTTACCCAATTCTTTTACTTACCAGCAATAAGCTATGGACCAATTTGACAGCCAGCAAAATGAGCTAAGTCTAATGCAACTCTTAGCTCACTACGCAGAGTCTCTCAAGATTTTGGCAACTGAGCCAGAGCTGTCCTCTTCCCAAGTTATCAAAGTGTTGCGATCGCGCGATCGAGTTCAAGATGCTCTCTCTCAAGCTTCTCAAATTGAGGATGAGCACCTTGCAAAACTTGTTGAGTTGGATTTAGAACTTAAACAACAGTCAGACAGCATTGGCCATGCTGAACACCTTGACCAACTACGTCAAAGTTTACAGCCGCCAGAATCGGCTTGGTGGTGGTATCTAGAACCATCAACAGAGTCACCCCGCTCAAAGCCTCTCTCAGCCAAGTTCGACTGGCTTTGGAATGTAGGCACAGTGGCTTGTCTGGTGCTTGCTACATCCTTCATAACTCAGACTGCCAAAGCATTTTCAACAGAAGGCTTTGACTTTTTAGGTACATTGAGCACGATTGGCCAGGGTGCAGGTTTAGCCTTTGTTGCAGGTGGAGCACTGACTGACCAAGGACGAAAAGCTGTTTCCCGAAGCTTAAGTAGTGTTAAAGTTCCTCCTTCGCTACATGCAGAAGCAACATTTGCAGCATCGCTAATGTTGCTAGGGACGGCATACAGCATTAACCAGAATTTACACTTAGTTGGGAATTGGTATTTTGCTCAAGGTCAGCAGCACGAGAAACAAGGAGAGTGGTCACAAGCGTTTAAAGCCTACAAACGAGCGCTGAATTTTGCTCCAGATGACTATAAGACTCAAATCGCTGTAGGTTTTTTATATGAAAAGCTAGGCAATTTCGAACAGGCAATCGAGGAATATAAAAATGGAACCGCCTTTGGTATTCCTGAATTCTTAAATGCCCAAGCACGAGTAATGTTGATGAGGGAGTTGCAGAAAAATGGCTGGCAACCCGATATCGATCAGCAAGTACTTCGCGAAGTAAAAGACTTTCTTGCACGTGCTGAACGATCTATTAATGACTTGTCTAGCCTTGAAGCAATTAGGGCGGGGGGAAATAACCCAAGATTAAAAGTGGACATTCAGATTAATCAAGTCATTGCTCAGTTGGCAGGTATCAAAACTACTCAACAACTTGATGAATCTGTTCAAGAGAAATTGCAAAGCCCAATTGTAAAACTTCTTAATCTGGAGCACACTATTAGCCAAAGCAAATCCAAGAAATCATCAGATTTGACAACAGCATCAACGATTGGGGACATTAGAGAAGAGTGCTATCATCAGCAAGGTTATAGACTGGCTGACGAGTTCGATCCTAGCCAGATTTATGGGATTGACTTTGTTTTAGCAAGTTGGGATCTAGTCTATGCCTGTTATCCACTTGCTATGGGCACATCTGTCTCAACGCTGGCTGATAGCACCTTCCTGAGAAGCTATGAAATGCCAGGTCAAGTAAGCTTTAATATTTTTGGTGCATCCCCTGGCGAACGCTCTTTGCTTTCTGGCAATATCTCTGCGTTGATGGATATTCTTTATTATCATGGGTACTTTGAAGACTTTGGCTTTGATCCTCAAAAAAATATAGATAAAGTCACCCTAATCAAAGAGCCCAGGAGATGGCTGGATCTCTCAAGAAAACTGTCTAATCTAATTGAAGGAAACTATACTCCAGCAAGTAGTACTGAATCCACGTCTCAAAGTCAACAAAAGGTTGTCTGGAGATTTATTCTCAGTGGTAGTGGCCAAATCCTTGGCTATTTTGCATATGATCCAGAGTCTCTGTCTATTGGACAAACACAGTCTTTTATAATAGAAGCTCTAGAGAAGAATCCACTTAAACAATTAGGAGCTGAATTGGAAGCTGGCAAACCACTTGAGTTTGCAGATTTCAAGGTTGTTCTTTCGCCGCAAGGAAAAGTTTTACATCTATTACCTTGGTCAGCTGCTTATCCAGCTTGGAACGAAAGATGTAGAGAAAAGTGTAAAAACTTATTTCTGGATTCCCAAGTCATAGCAGCTTTCAAAGGCTACACTCCTGATCTGAACGATACAGCAGAGTTAGGGGCGTTAGGAGCAGCTGTCACCGCCAGGATGAATTTAGTGGGTGTTAGCAGTAAAGGTGGTTGGTCTTATGAGGAGCCGAGTATTTTCAAACTTAGGGTTTCCTCTGATGGGCAAATTGTTAGGTATGAGGCAATGAATACTATTGCTAGTCAGAAATTTGGAAGTGGTTCCCCGTTTATAGAAGACCTGAAATCACTTTCGTTTCCTGAACTACAAAAAGCTCCTTATGCTGACTTTAAGTTGGAGATGAGAGGGATTGGCACTCGATTCACTCCCTGGTCAAGCCCAAAGTAACTTGTTCCTCAGCATTAAAGGCTATTAGTTAAAGTTTGAGCATTATCTACGTTAGCTTGGCAGTATTGTTAGTGAACGCAATTATTCAGCTAGAATCTGCCTCAATCGCGCTACAGGGAATGCACCTGACCAGAAGCCCCAAGCCTCCCACTTATCTTTGTTGTCCAGTTGTCCCACTTTGGGACGTGTAGCGATCGCACCTTCACCCCAGACCTAGGTCAAGAAGATGTCCGAATTCTGGACAACTGACAGCGATAAGCAGCAGTCCCCTGACTTGGTTGCGTTCCCCAATTGGGGAAAAGCTAGAGAGACTGGAGGGGCGATCGCGGTGCAGCCAATTGAAGAAGCTTCTATTGTTGGCTTTGAGGCCATGACAACCGCCGACCGCAACCGTTATGCTGCTAGTCCTTGTATATAGGCAAGCTTTCAAGGCTACCTGTCAATCTTCACAGTCAAACCACTTTACGTGATTGACAAGAACCGTAATTACAAGCTTCAAAGGTGTATTTATTGAGCACGCGCAAAATCCAGTACGTAGCTTAGAGATGAAACCTGAAGACATTGCAGTAGTTGAGCGACGTTTGAACTACACCTTTAACGATAAGAATTTGCTCATTCGCGCACTCACTCGTAAGGCATTTGCACAGGAACAAAGGCAGCAGGGTCGAAATTGCCAGGATCAAGAACTCTACCGAATTCTTGGTGACGCAGTTCTAAAATCAATTTTGGTTGAAATGCTGATTCAACAAGGTTATGACAGCCGCGAATCTATCACTAACAAGAAGATTGAACTTGAAAAACGGGAAAATTTGGGGCGGATGTTTGAAGAGATGGGTATCGCATCATTCATTCGCCTTGGTATAGGAGAAAAAAAGCAAGGGATCTCTAGGCAATCGTCTGTTTTAGGCGAAACCTTTGAGGCGTTGGTTGCGGCAGTTCATATCGATGCTGGAAGCTACGAAAAGACGAAAAGATTCGTCATCGATCTTTTTAGTGAGCCAGTGCTAGACAGCCCCAAGCACCAAGCATCTGACGAAAGTTCGGGTCTTGATGCAATCAGTAAAATTTGGATGCAGAGTAATGTTTGTGATAGCTGCTTTCAGCCTGATGTGTGTTCCACTGTGAGGATGTGCCATTTCGATAACTGGTGATGATTAGTGGAGCCTTACCACTTCGGTTTAGCGGATTGACGGCAATCACTGATGGTGTTGCCAAGATCTTAACGACCGTTGACCAGGAACATTACCTAGCCGAATCATCAAGCCAACATCCGCTGGAGTCGTGCGATCGCGAAAGTAGCCACCAATACCCCTAAGGCTTCCACTCATCCTCATTGAGGTAAACATTGCATCCCAGAACGAGCAGAAGCGATCGCACCGCCACCCCAGACCTAACCCCAGAAGATGTCCGAATTCTGGACAACTGGCAGCGATGAGCAGAAGTTCACTGACTTGGTTGCTTTCCGCAATTGGGGAAACGTTAAATGGCTTTACTACACGGGCAACCTTGATGGAGTTGTGCCTGAACAGCAAAGCAGCATGAAGTTGAATCTTGATTATAAAGAGATGCCGATTTTGCCCTACAGGCAGCGTGGTGATTTGCCGTCTGGGCCTGGGATTTACTATGTGGGTTGTCCTGACTATCCAGTCTTGTATGTGGGTCTAGCACGTAACTTGAGGAACCGACATGTAGCTCATCATCGTCAAGATCAGTTTAGAGAAATGCAACATGCTGAGATTCGCTACAGGATATTAGACGACACTGATATAGACGAGGTCGCGACAGCAGGTTGTCGGGTGCTGATGATGGAAGGAGTGCTTCTCTAGTTACAGATCACGACAGCCACAAGACTCGACGGCTCG
>NZ_JACJPA010000003.1:0-3057 GCF_014695845.1 Trichocoleus sp. FACHB-591 | reverse complement strand
GTGGCTTTGCTAAGCTCATCAGGATCATCAATGCCTTTCCAGGTTGGTCACCGTTGACTCCTTCGGCTCCTATGCAACATTTTTCTTCTGCCTAGAGTGATGAATGAGGGATAATCCTTTGTTTGACCTCAGGCAAATAGCCTAGGTAGGAGTATTGCAAGATGCAGGTAGAACGGGAACAATCCAAGTCTCGACACTTGTATCGTTGTTTTCCTTCGCTTGATTTTCCGTGTTTGACAATGTTAGTGCTAGTGCGACTTGGACAGTCAATGGGCTCTAGGACCATCGCTAGAATTTAGAGCAAGTGAGCTGATTCCATTGTGTCCCAAATCCACAGGTCTAGAACACTACCGAAGTACTGCATCAAGACCAAAGCTCTCTTTGGCTTTAGAGATAAGCTCCTGCTTCGGCAGAAGAAGCTTTAAAAGAGCCTCTGACTTTTCATAAACATCATAAACTGGCTCCTCAGTTCTGCTCAAGGAGAGAACCCAAGAGCTAAATTTTGGAACTGGCTTAGCTTTGATACTCACTCTTGAGGGCTCTAGGCCAAGAAACTTCGTGACTTCATGGGGGTCAAAATTCTCGCCATACAGTCTGAAGTAAACCTCTCCTACATTTGTCATTTGCACTTACTTGGGAGCTAACTATATGTTTATGAGTAAGTAGGTGGGTGTAACTAAACTGAAGATGGTTTCAGGCTGTGTAAGGGTTTCAGGCGAAGCCATCTTATATTTAACTTGACCTACCTACTCAGGTTTAGACTAAATGGTTAAGAAAAGCGGCCGGATCGCTGATCTGACCGCTTAATAGTCAAGGACGTATCAAATCACTTGACTATGAGTCATTTTGCCAAGCTTCGGAATTTCGGCACCAAGCCTACGCCCTGATGAGCAATGGACGAGATGCCCTGTTCGACTTGATGGATGCGGTATTGGTGAGTCGGAGCGTCTCCTCGTTCGCGGAACTGTCCGTATCACCTGTCTTTCGACAGCGATGGCCAAGTTTGTATGAGGCGCTGCAAGACGGTCAGCCTCCTCAAGAGGAATGGATGGAACTCTACAGCAAAGAGATCAGATCAGAACCACAAATCGTGATCGCCGGAGACCAGACTGCTTGGTCACGATTACAGGCCCAGACCCTGTGAGAGCGGACCTATGAACATCAAGCTAACCCGATGAGTGGAGCCAAGCCAATTACACTAGGGCATGGCTACAGCACGATGACCTGGATTCCTGAAGCAGAAGGGAGCTGGGTCTTACCGCTGCTGCACGAGCGCATTACCAGTGCCGAAACTCCAATTGAAAAGGCTGCAGCTCAATTACGCCAGGTGTGTCAGAAGCTGAACGTTCGTCCCCTGTCGTTGTGGGATGCCGAGTATGGCTGTGCTCCGTTCCTGCAGAAAACTGCTGACATTGCCTGTGACAAGCTGATTCGATTGCGCTCCAATCGAGTTCTCTACGGTCCTCCTCCGGCTTACACTGGCAAAGGACGAGCTCGAAAACATGGAGAGGTCTTCAAGCTCAACGATGCGACGACTTGGTGACCACCGGATGAGGAACAGACAGTCGAGGAGGTCAAGAGGGGAACTCTGCGCTTACAGATGTGGCATTCGCTCCACCTCAAACAAGCGGCCACTATCCCCACGGGATGCGCAACCAGTGCCAGGGTAAATGCTAGAAACAAGACAGAGAGGGAAGTCTAAAGGTCGTTAAATTCGCTAGAAAAAGACATCGAGCTGTACTGCATGGAGGCAGTTCCCGATGTCAGAAAACAAACTTAGCTTTACTCTAGCAGGCTTAGAAATCACCACGACTGAACAATCAAACCTTGCTATTCCAACTTGGTTAGCCGAGGCATTACTGGTAGGGCAATATTGGCATCAAAGTGGACTGCTAGAACGTCTACAGCAACAGGTTCGAGTGAGTCGTGGACGCATGGGACGCTATGAGGTGTGTGACTTTGTGCTCCTACTCTTAGCTTATGCAGTGAGCGGGGTCGAAACCTTGAAGTTGTTTTTCGAGCAGTTAGAGAGCGTCCAGCCTGTACTAATGTCAGTGTGGAAACGAGAGAAATGCCCCGTAGCAGCCACCTTGAGTCGTTTTCTGGCAGATGTAGATGAATCTGCAGTAGAACAATTGCGCCGCTTATTTGAGGCAGATTTACTGGAACATCCGATTGAGATGGCAGCAGACATGGGACTCACGGACCGGATCGGCAGACGTTGGGTCGTCTTTGATGTCGATGGAACGGTCAAAGCGACCCGACATCGTGCTCTGGTAACGGCACCGACGCATCCTGAGTTAAAGCGACGAAGTCGCCATGCTTACGCTCCAGGCTATGGTGGACGCAAACGAGGCGATCAAGTTCGCACTCGCACTACGGTTGCCTGTGCCCATACGCATGAATGGTTGGGCACCTTTGCGGCTCCTGGAAATGGCACCCCTAAAGCGGATCTGGCTCGGGCTTGTGAGCTGGTGCAACGCTATCTTCAAACTCAAGGCTTAGCTGTCGTTCATGGCATTCTAAGACTCGATGGACTCTATGGCAGTGCCAGCTATGTCAGTCCAATTCAGCAAGCCCAGATCGCTTATGCCATTCGCTGTCGGGACTACCATTTGTTGAATGACCCCATCGTGCAGGCAACGCTGAAACAAGCTCCTCAGGCGACGATTGCCTATCCTGACAGCCCCCATTCACGAGAATTCTTTGACATTCCTGGTCTCAATTCGACTCGGCGGGGCTATCACGAGCCCATGCGACTCGTTGTGGTGCGAATGGAGCGATTCGACCAGCGCAAACGGGCAGTGGGTAAATGCCAGGGCCGGTACATTCATGAACTATTTCTGACCTCACTGCCGATTGAGCAATTTAGTGCAACGGATGTCCTCAATCTCTACAATGGTCGCGGTGGATTTGAGCAAACGCTAGCTCAAGAAGATACAGACAGAACTTACGCAAAAGTCATTTGAACGGACGGATGCTTGAGTTGCTCCTTGAGATACTCAGAGAGCATCCCGTGCTTGATTTGATAGATAGTTCTACCACTTTCGTAGGCAA
>NZ_JACJPA010000029.1:0-154102 GCF_014695845.1 Trichocoleus sp. FACHB-591 | reverse complement strand
GGTCGGCCAAGTTCGTCACTGTGTAGTTAACCGGGCTGCTGAGCAGGTATTGGCAGTATTCGAGTTTGCTAAAGCTCATCTCTTTAGTTTAGAGTTGCCCTGCGTAAGTCCTGTGCATCTTGTCATGTAAATAAAAGTTAAAGGAACTAACCATTCTGCTAGATTAAGTTGCCAGTGATGCTAAAGCTGACTAGAGCGAAAGTATGAATTTGTTGTTTTGATGGGCAAAGCGTTGAGTCAGAAAGGCTAAAGCATCGGCTGGTGACAAATTGGGAAGTTGCTCCATATCTGAATCTCGATGCCAAGGAAATTTCTCCAATCGATTAGGGCGTTCTAGATATCCTTGGGTATAGGCTTCTTCTGGGGTGAGAGAAAGTTTGGGACTAATCTCGTTAGGAATCAAAAAGGCGTTGTTGTACTCTAGTTCCACTAGCGAGTAGTTATATTGCTCGCACAATGTAAATAATTGAGAGATGCTTTGACCATAAAAGCTGCCTTGAGGGCCTTCATAGGTCGGGCTGTATTGAACTGTGAACTTTAAAGGTGGAGGAATAGTCTCATTAATTTCTGTGCAAACTAAAGCAGGGCGATATTGCTGTAAAACTTTCTCAAGTACAAAGTAATCATAACCATCAATGTCGAGGTTTAAACAACCAAACTCTCGAGGGATTTGGGTTGCCTTTAATAGATCAACAATATTTTCTGGAGTAACAATAGCTCTACAAAGGTTAACCTCTGAAAACTGCATGGCATAATAAACAACTGCTAGTTTTGCAAACCTCTCAGCGTGTGCTTCCACTGCTAAGCCTTGCCAACCGCTCTTAAATAAAGAAAAGGTATTAGACATCGCGATTCCGTCAGCTGCACCAATATCCACGCAGTAGGGATATTTAATATCTAGCTGACTAAGATAATAGGCAATAATATTGGCTTCATTCGCATAGGAAAACTGTTCACTATTCAGATCAGCTTCGATCTCTAAAACAACTTTAGTGCCCATGATCAGCCTCTAATGAAATAAGGTGCAACAGTTAGTTGTAATCGGAAAAGTGGAGACTATTAAACCACTAGGCTATGTTGGCATCGTACTGTGGAACTAATTTGTTCGCCTGTCAAGCTAAAGGCTCGCACTTCCGTAATCTTGGCCTGAACCACTTGGCCTTTAAGTTCGTTGATGTCGCCGGGAAAGAAGGTGAGGCGGTTGCCACGAGTGCGACCCATGACTTGGCTGGGGTCTTTGCTGTTTTGGTCTTCCACCAAGACTTCCTCGATGCGGCCTAAATAACGCTGCGACCGCTCGGCGGCTTTGGTATTGACCAGATGATTGAGGCGTTGCAGGCGATCGCTCTTGACTTCTTCGCTGAGTTGGTTTTCCCACAGGGCAGCGGGAGTGCCAGGACGTGGGGAGTAAGCGGCTGTGTTAAGTAAGTCAAAACCAATTTCATCGACAAGCTTCAGGGTGCTCTCAAATTGAGCTTCGGTTTCACCAGGAAAGCCAACGATCGCATCCGCACTGATCGAGGCGTCGGGCATATAGCTGCGAATCGTGTCGATGATGCGGCGGTATTTTTCTTGGGTGTAACCGCGAGACATGGCCTTGAGAACTTCGTTATCGCCAGATTGGAAGGGAATATGGAAGTGCTCACAAACCCTTGGCAACTCAGCACAAGCTTTAATTAAGCGCTCGGTGAAGTAGCGGGGGTGGCTCGTGGCAAAGCGAATTCGCTCAATGCCAGGGACATCATGCACATAGTAGAGGAGATCGGTGAGGGTGTGCTGGTGCCGACCTTCGGGAGTCGCGCCTGGGAGATCGCGCCCGTAAGCGTCAATGTTTTGGCCCAACAGTGTAATTTCTTTGTAGCCTTGCCGTCCCAGTTCCTCAATTTCAGCCCGAATCGCCTCTGGGGTGCGCGACTGCTCCACTCCACGGACTCCGGGAACCACGCAGTAAGTGCAGCGCTCGTTGCAGCCGTAGATGACATTGACCCAAGCGGTGACTTTGCTATCCCGACGTGGCTTGGTGATGTCTTCAAAAATGTGGACTGCTTCGGTCGCGACTACTTGGTTGCCGCTGAAGACTTGCTCTAGAAGATCCTGAAGACGATTGGCATGCTGCGGTCCCATCACCAAATCCAATTCTGGCACTCGCCGTAACAGAGCTTCGCCTTCCTGCTGCGCCACACAGCCTGCCACTACCAAAGTTAGGTCAGGTTCTTCATGCTTCCGCTTGGCTTGCCGACCGAGATAGGAATAAACTTTTTGCTCTGCGTTGTCCCGAATGGTGCAGGTGTTGTAGAGAATCACATTGGCCTGATTCGGGTCTTCTGACCATTGAAAACCCATGTCTTCCAGGATGCCAGCCATGCGCTCGGAGTCAGCTTTGTTCATCTGACAGCCAAAAGTGGTGATGTGATAGCGGCGAGAAGAAGTGGTCATGGTGAGCTACAGGCCAAGTAGAACAAGTGTCAAACCTTCATTATAAATTTTTGTCGGCACTCTGCCCGGAGATAGAAATTAATTCGGTGCGATCGCTGGGCTCATCTCAGCATTTCTACTCATCTAAACTTACCCACCATTGATTCATGGAAATGGTACTGGGTTAGAGACCATAACCCTGCTGATAGTTCCTGAATTTTGGCTGCTTGAGGAGAATCAGAGCAGTTCATCTTTGTAATCATGGTTTGCAGAACAATAGCTTTAAGCTTGCAGAAGTCAAGAATTTTTGTCTGATTGAATTGTAAAAAATGACACAGTTGAAAATATTTAAGGTGTAATTCTAGCTGGAGCTTTTGTGATGAAACTCTCGTATTTAAAGGTATTTAAGTAATTGTAGATACTGTGATTTACGAGTTTACTAGTTAATCTGCTAGAAATTGCTTTCAAAATCATCTCTTTAGAGGAATAGGTTGCTCCATGCCTATCAAGGAAGCTGTTTCAAGCCCAACTTCTGCCTCGCTGAGAAAAGGCCAAGTTGAAGTTTGGCGAAGTTTATTAGCTAATTTTAATCTGTTATCAAACTACCGGGTTGCTGGTAGTTTTTTTGTTCTTTTATTAGCTTGCTATTTCGTATTTTTTTGGCATCTTGATGCTCTCTCTCTGCGTACCTATGACGAGGCTAGGCGGGCAGTGAATGCTTTAGAGATGTCACTCAATGGCAATTTTATTGTCAGCTATTTTGATGGGCAGCCCGATTTGTGGGGAACCAAACCACCATTGTTGCTTTGGTTGATTGTTGCCTGCATGAAAGTGTTTGGCTACAACGAATTTGCGGTGCGCCTGCCTTCTGCGATCGCAGCCACAACAACGGTACTCACTCTGTTTCTATTTTCCACCTTTTACTTGCAAAGCTTAGTAGTCGGAATTACCAGTGCCTTTGTCTTAATGACCAGCTATGGATATGTAGCAGAGCATGTGGCGAGAACGGGAGATTATGATGCCCTGCTAACTTTATGGATTACCGTTTATTCCCTCGCTTATTTTGTCTATATCCATGCCAGCAGTTCCAGGAAGTCTTGGTGTCTTTGGTTGACAGCGATCGCGATTGTATTGGCAATGTGGACAAAAGGAATTGCTGCCTTGATTCCATTGTTAGGTCTTTTTGCATACACCATCTATCAAAAACGACTGGGTAAATTACTGCGATCGCCATCATTCTATGGCTCGGCCATTTTCGTGATTGGAGCTGGCTTAAGCTACTACTTGCTGCGGGAGTATTACAACCCAGGCTACCTAGAAGCAATGTTGAGTAATGAGGTAGGGCGATACTCAGAGTCGGTAGAGGGACATACAGGTAACTTTTGGTTTTATCTGCGACAGATGCAGCGTACCTTTATCCCTTGGCTGTATCTGCTTCTGCCTGGTTTGGTCGTTACTCAAATCAGTCAAAAGCGGTTAATTAAAGCTTTGGGGGCTTTCTGTGGTTTTTACTTGATTTGTCACTTTCTAGTTGTTTCTAGTTCTCAAACTAAACTGGCTTGGTACAACGCCCCACAATATCCGATCGCGGCATTGCTAATTGGGCTAGGAGTTTCTGAAGCTTGTCACTGGTTAATCAAATATTTACGGGTAAACCCACGTTCTAAACAACAGCTAATTGCAGGTTTGTTTGTATGCGCTTTGCTGTTTTTACCTTCTCTGAGAATGGCTCGTAAGGTGAGTGGCACTTATGTCTATTCTCGCCCTCACGACCCGCCAGAAGTACAGTTGGGATATTACTTGCGTCGCCTACAAAAAACTCAGCCAGAATTAACTACATTTCAGGTGGTGGACGTGGCAAAAGGAACAGTAGGAGGACGCAGAGCCCATACGCTTTTTTATGTGAAAGCGGCTGATTTAGATCCTAAATATGCGATCGCGTTGGTGACTCCTGAGCAAACTGTGCCGAACAATCAAGTCGTTGTGGCTTGTATTCCGGCGATCAAAACCCAACTGGTGGCGCAATACCAACTGAGTACGATTGATACGAAGGGTGCTTGTAGCGCGTTGATGGTAAAACAAGCGAAGGCTAGTTAGGAAGGCTCAGCAGCCCGCTATAAATAGCATTTGCGTTTCAATTTCTTCCCAAGTTTTGGCGGAAACCCTCACGGCTGCTTGCTTGCAACGGACCAGTAGGCAGTTGGCGTAAAGATAGTGTTCTAAGGCCTGTACCTCTGCCGCGGACAAATCGACTAGGGCCGCATCCAGCTTCAGGGCATGCAGCCAGACTTGAGAGAGGCGATCGCGAAAGGCTTGCTGCACTTCGTAGGGTTGGCTGGTATCTGGGGCTTTTGTTTTGAGGGCATCCAGACGAGCAATTAATGGGTGAAAGTTGACGCTGTTAAACAGTTGGCTCTTGCTGAACTCTTGGGCCAAAGAGTTAGTAACAGCGCGCGCTAAAGTTCGGGCAGGAATTCGGTTGAGGCTGCGAGTACGAGCACGGGCACGAGCGGGGACACAATCTAGATCCAAGTTGCGGGCTAATTCCATCGCACGAGCTAAATCGATCGCCTGCACCGGAGCGGGGGCACAAACCAGATCCAGAGTTCGCACCAGATCCAAAACGCGAGCGGTGTTGGGATGGAGTACCCGGACGAGATCCAAGGCGCGATCGCGGGCTAAAGCGAGAAACAAAGCCGAGGCGCGTTTCACTACAGGTTTTACGGTCGTGCCTGGCCCCTCTGTAATCTGATGCGCCCACTGCAACAAAGCTTGCAACTTGGGAGTGGTGATGTAGCGACGAGTTTTGCGCGCCATGCGAACTAGCAATTCATCAGCGCCATGCCGCATTAGTCCTGCTACCAGCAGAAATACTTCTTGCCAGCGGGGGTCGGTGAGGTGATCGGCAACCAAGCGAGCAACTTGATGGTTGTCGGCAATGTACTGCGCCGTGAGATATTCTTGCAGCGTTAAATGGGAGAAAGAAAATACATCTTCGGCTCGTTCGACTAAAATTCCTTGCTGAATCGCGATCGCATCCAACACAGCCTCTCCATTCAAATGTTTAGGTGCGTTTAAGTTGTCAGTTAGAAAAGTCTTGATTTGGCTAACGATTTCACCTTGAGAGAAGAAAAGTCGGTCTGATTTGAACGCGCTATAAGCAATTTCCGATAATAGAATTTCTTCTAACTCGGTGCTTAAACCTTGGTAGATTTCATCGCGTAAAATGCGTTTTTCCGAAGCCCATTCTTCTAGTAAAACTCGGAGGGCTTTGCGATAAAGCACGCTGCGATTGTTGGGGAAATTTTGGGAGCGATCGTAGACCAAACAAAGTAGCGTCAGTAATAGCGGCGAGTGAGCTAATTCCTTGGCAGCGGCGTTTTCTGGTTTTAACAGCAACTCCCAACACTTCTGCCCGGTGCCTGCCTGCTGATCTGCGTCGGAGCGAAACCAGTTGTGAATGAACTGCTTAATCTGAGAAGCATCAAAGTCAGCCATTGCCACATCAGTAAAGCGCCGAAAGTTATGGCGATAGGCAGCGAGACGACAAGAGGCGATAAAACGGTTTTGGTCGTACTGATCGACAAAGTTTTGAATTTGGCAAATCGCTTCATTCAGATTTTTGCCAGGAACTTCATCTAAGCCATCCAGCAAAATGAGCAGCTTGCCTTGTTCTAGCAATTGAGTGGTAGCTTCTTCAGAGTGAGGAAAACCACAGATTTTGAATTCTTGGGCGATCGCTTTCTCGATGTTGATCTTGCTGCTGGTAAAACTCTTTAGCTCAATTAAAACTGGGATACATTCATGCTCATAGCCGCCTTGGGTTCCTTTGAGTGCTTCCAAACCCAACTTGCGGAGAAAGGTAGATTTACCAGCCCCCGGACCACCCAGCACCATCAAATATTGTTTTTCATTGGCAACTCTCAGGCCATCCTGACGGGTAGACTCCCGTGGTTGAAAGCTGCGATTTCGCGTTTGACGATAGGCTTTTTCTAGCGTTTCAATTGATTCAAACCGCCGTAGATCCCACTTGTCCAGCAATTGCACCGTTGTATAGACCGACTCTAAAGGCGCAGGCTCCCGCATCCCCAAAACCTTCAGAATGCCGTGGCGCTCGCCATAGTTTTGGATGTACTGAACGGAAGCCTCTGCGATCGCCTGTTTGGTTTTTTCATCCAGGCTTTTTTTGCCCATCCAACCGAGCAGCTTACCGCCTCCCTCCCAAACCACACGGCTGAAAATGCTAGCCAAACCCATACTGGCTGCTTGAAGGGCGATTTTTTCCAGTCCAATCATAGGAAGGTGGGAGGAGAGTTTAGAACAAGTTTGTCATATAGATGAGCGGTTGCACTAACTCAATCGTGTTAGTTAAACCCCACACTTTCTATCTTTTCGTAGTTGTTGAGCGATCGCTGAGCGTGAGAGGGTGCTAGCGGAGAAATGTAAGTCAGCCTTGCTTATGAGTGCGCTAGTTCAAGAAGTTCGCTCCAGTTTATTGAATCTCATTGGTCAGGCAGTGGAGGCATTTCCAGGGCTGGTTCTGGCTCTGATTGTGCTGTTGTTAACTCGCTACGCTGCCAACGTGTTGCAAAACCTCACAGCTGCCACAATGGGGCGCATGGTCCGGAGTCCATCTCTGCGATCGCTGCTGATGCAAATGAGCTATGTCGCCACTTGGGTGGTGGGAGTGGTGGTCGCCAGTGTGATGGCGTTTCCCGATTTAGGCGTGGGCGACATTATTGGCTTGTTGGGGTTAAGCTCAGTTGCGATCGGTTTTGCCTTTCAAGATATCTTCAAGAATTTTCTGGCGGGCGTCTTGCTGTTGCTAAATGAACCCTTCCGCCTTAATGACCAGATTATCGTGAACGACTTTGAAGGCACCGTGGAAGAAATTACCATTCGCTCCACTCAAATTCGCACCTACCAAGGCGAACGAGTCGTAATTCCCAACTCGATTGTCTTTACCAGCCCGATTCAAGTTTTGACTGCAATGCCCCACCGCCGCACTGATCTAGCCATTGGGGTTGATTACAATACGCCTTTGCCCCAAACGATTCAAACTTTGCTACAGACGGTGAATCAAATAGACGGAGTATTAGTCAAGCCAGCGGCAGAAGTAGATATTGTGGGCTTTGGTGAAAGTTCTATTGATTTAATGGTGCGTTATTGGACGCTGCCACCAAAAGCAACCGTCCGTCGGACCCAAACAAACGTGATGATTGCCTTGAAAGAAGCTTGCGATCGCGACGGTATCTCTATTCCTTATCCGATTCGTACCGTTTACTTTTACGACCAGCAGCAGTCTAAAGCAGCGTCAGTCGATGGCTTATCTAACTCAGCGATAGAGGCTAAACGCAGCGATGCTCGGCGCAGCTAACTAGATAGAAATTTAGTCGGAACTACTGGATTGTCGCGATCGCCTGTTTGGATTCATCCGGGCTTCTAGGAAGCTAAAGGCTTGAGAGGAAAGTAAATTTAGAACTAAATAGACCAAGGCTACAGCAGCATAAATTTCAAAGGCGCGGTAGTTGTCGGCCACAATCAATTGCCCTCGACGGAGCAGTTCCTCAAACCCAATCACAGAAACCAAACTCGTATCTTTTAGCAGGGTGATGAACTCATTGCCCAAAGGTGGCAACATGCGCCGAAACGCCTGCGGAAAAACCACATAACGCAGTGTTTGTCCTGGCCCTAAACCGAGGGATTGCGCCGCTTCTACCTGCCCTACCTCAATGGATTGAATCCCCGCCCGCACGATTTCAGCTAGATACGCTGTGCTATTGAGGCTCAGCGCCAGCACCGCTGCACCCAAACGGTTAAATGTAAAGGTAAAACCTAGCCCCTGAACCAAAGCTGGAATGCCAAAGTAGATCATCAAGATCTGCACCAACAACGGCGTACCGCGAAAAAAGTCAATGTAAGCTCTCGCGAACCAACGTAAAGGCCGAGAAGCAGAGAGACGCGCCAACCCCATCAGCGTGCCACCAATTAATCCCAGCAAAACTGAGAGCGCAGTTAATTGCAGCGTGATTAAAGCGCCTTGTAGCAGAATGGGTAGGGCTCGCGTGATGACTGCACCGGAAGTAGCGAGGGGAGCGGTTTCAGATTGAGGCGTTGAACCAGGCACCGTAGCTGTAGCGAGCGAAGGAGCCTGCGCGTTAAACCATTTGCGATAGATCCGGTCATAGGTGCCATTGCTGAGGATGCGGGTCAAGCCAGCATTGATTCTGGCCAAATCAGCAGAGTTTTTGGGTGTCGCAATGCCGTAAAACTCCTCCGTTAGCAATTGGCTCGTGACCTTAATCCCGGTGAGATTGTTGGTTTTAATCGCATACAACGTCACAGGTGCATCATTAATCACCGCGCTGACATTGCCGTTGAGTAGTGCTTGCAACGCTAAGGGAGCCGAATCAAACGTGCGAATCGTCGCGCTAGAAATCTTGCGGGCGGTTTCTGCGCCTGTCGTGCCAATCTGGACACCGATGGTCTGGTTCTGCAAACTAGCCAGGTCAGTCGTGTTGGTATTGTTGGCCCGAACCGCGATCGCCAACCCCGCCTTGAAATATGGCCGCGAGAAATCCACCGTTTGCTGCCGCTCAGCCGTGATCGTCATCGAACTAATCGCCGCATCGACGGTTCTGGCTTGCAAGGCAGGAATCAAGCCATCAAACGGCAAACTCTGGAACTCCACCCGCAAACCTTCCGCCTGCGCGATCGCCTGCATCAAATCAATATCAAACCCTTGCAGCCCACCTCCCGGTGCTTGAAACTCAAACGGCGGAAAAGCAGGTTCCGTCCCAACTCTCAAAACATTTTGGCTCTGAGCAATAGAAGCTGAGTGACCCAGCAGAATCAGCAGCAAACAACTGCAACCCAAAACCCACCGTTGCAGCCAACGTGACCTTAAAAAATTCGGCATATGTTTAGAGCTTCCACTCCCTCCGCCGCAGTTGAAAAGCAGGATGATGGCGATCGCCAAGGCTGCGCCAATCAAGAGATTGCGTCAATCTTACAAGCTGAACCGCAGAGTGTCGCTAGAATCAGCATTAAATGATCTGTTCCTTCTTCTGGCCCTATGGACAGCACAACCCCAGCTATCTTGTTCGAGCAGGTAGAAAAAAGCTTTGGTGACTTAAAAGTTTTACAGGGAGTCAGCGGTGCCGTCCAGCCAGGAGAAGTCGTCGCTGTCATTGGTCCCTCCGGATGTGGCAAAAGCACCCTACTCCGCTGTTTCAACCGTCTTGAAACCATTAATGGCGGGCGCTTATTCGTCAACGGTATGGATCTATCAGCACCGCACCTGAAAATGCACCAATTGCGCCACCTGCGATCGCAAGTCGGCATGGTCTTCCAACAGTTCAACCTGTTCCCTCACCTCAGCGTCCTCGAAAACCTCACCCTTGCTCCCCAAAAAGCCCTCGGCAAACCTCGCTCAGAAAGCATAGAACTCGCCCAGACCTACTTAGCCAAAGTTGGTTTAGCCCATAAAGCCACCGCCTACCCAGACCAACTCTCCGGCGGCCAAAAACAGCGAGTTGCGATTGCCCGTAGCCTCTGTATGAACCCCAGAATCATCCTCTTCGATGAACCCACCAGCGCCCTCGACCCCGAACTCGTCGGCGAAGTCCTCCAAGTCATGCAACAACTTGCCGAAGACGGCATGACCATGATCGTCGTCACCCACGAAATGCAATTCGCCCGCGAAGTCGCTCACCGCGTCCTCTTCCTCCACCAAGGCCAAATCGAAGAAACCGGCGCTGCCCGCGAGGTGCTAACTCAACCACAGAGCGATCGCCTGAGAGCCTTCTTGAGCCGAATGGGACGAGGAGAGTGAAAAGAGGAAGGATGAAAAATGAGGAAGCAGGAGACAGAAGCCAGAAATTAGAAAACAGAAGACAAAAGTGAGCCACCAGAGACCCCAGAGTTGCCTCTGAGGGGGTCTGGGGGACGCAGCCGTCCCTCAGCGGGAGTTTGAGGGCAGGTGCCCTCAAGTCTTGGTTTTGCAATAACTAACCAACCGCAACAGATGCCTTTAGCGAGAAAATCCGCTCAATCACATCCTCCACTACCTTATCCGGCGTAGAAGCCCCCGAAGTTACCCCAATCACCAAAGGCCTCTCGGGTAGCCAACCCTCCGCCACCTCAATCTCCCGGTGTAAAGGCTTGTGCTCAATGCGATCGCGCGACAAAATCCGCTCTACACAATCAATGTGATAAGAAGGAATGCCCCGCTCCACCGCAATTTCTTGCAAATGAGTTGTGTTGGAAGAGTTGTAGCCACCAATCACCATCATCAGGTCTACCTGCTCATCTACCAACTTAAACATCGCATCTTGCCGCTCTTGAGTCGCATCACAGATGGTATTAAAGCTGAGAAAATGCTGATTTAACTCCGCAGGGCCATACTTCTTCAGCATCGTATGCTCAAACATCTTGCCGATCTGCTCAGTTTCGCCCTTGAGCATCGTCGTTTGGTTGGCAATCCCAATCCGCTCCAAATCCTTGTCTGGATCAAAGCCCTCCGAACAAGCCTTGCGGAACTTCGCTAAAAACTCCTCGCGATCGCCCCCGTGCAAGATGTAATTGCTCACATACTCAGCCTCAGCCAAATTCAGCACGACCAAGTAGACCCCGGCAAACGAACTCGTTGCGATCGTCTCCTCATGGTTGTATTTGCCATGAATAATCGAGGTGTAGGTGCCTTTCTTGTGCTTCTCTACCGTGTTCCACACCTTTGACACCCAAGGACAAGTCGTGTCAACAATGGTGCAGCTTCGCTCATTCAGCAATTGCATTTCCTGCACACTGGCCCCAAACGCAGGCAGAATTACCACATCGCCTTGCGCTACCCCAGAAAAATCTTTTTGCCCCTGGTTGACTTCAATAAACTCGACCTGCATTTCCCGCAGACGTTGGTTTACTGAAGGGTTATGAATAATTTCATTCGTAATCCAAATCCGCTCGGTGGGGAAGTGCTGGCGGGTTTCATAAGCCATTGCCACCGCTCTCTCTACTCCCCAACAAAAGCCAAATGCCTCTGCCAGCCGAATCTTTACGTCACCCCGCTGTAGCGTATAGTTGTTGTCTCGGATTTGCTGAATCAAACCGCTCTGATATTCCGACTCCAAGAGGTTTGCGACTTCGGCTTCATGCCCGAACCCCTTGCGATGATAATTCTCAGAACTGTTGAGTGATCGTTTGAAGGCTTTAGTATCCATTCAGCTTTATCCCTGAAGTGATGGCGCTACACCGTTTTTAATTCACCTTGATCATAGAACGCGGTGGGAAGGATGCAGGGGTGTTGAGGGGAAGTTCTTCGGAAGGAGGAGGGAGGAAGGATGAAAAGGGGAGCTGGGAGTCAGAGTATAGAGTTAGGGTTGGGCGGCTACGGGTTCTAGTTCCATTTGGCGGAAGAGTTGCAAGGCCGATCGCCAGACTAAGTAACCTTGAGAACTTAAGTGCAAACCATCGGTCGTGAATTCAGACCGTAAATTGCCTTGAGCGTCTGTAAATAGCGGATGTAAGTCGAGAAAATGCACCCCATATTCCTCTGCGATCGCCTTTAGCTCCTGATTTAGCTCCCGAATGCGATCGTTGGAAATCGCCTTTAGACGGTCTTTACCTTGCCAGGTGGCGCGATCGCCTGCGTGCGGCAATATAGACTGCAAGACAATTTGGGCTTGGGGATGCACCTGCTGTAAATCGTAGATAATCTGACGCTGATTTTCGAGTAACTCCGCATCGCCAACCCCTCGAATCAGGTCATTAATCCCAATGAGAACAAAAATAGTTTCTGGCTGAGCTTCATCAAATAGCTCTAGACGGCGGAGTAGCCCAGCGGAGGTCTCTCCAGAAATACCTTGATTGAGCCAGTTTTGCTGAGCTGGCAACAAATCGGGTGGAAACCAGAGGCTCAAAGAATCTCCAGCCAGAATATTCAGGTGCTTGGGATGGTCTGCTGCTGCCGCATTAGCTTCTTGTTGCAAGAGAGCCAGCCATTGCTCATAGGTGAGTTGATGACGCGCTCCTAACTCTGGTGGTGCAGAAGCCGTGGGACGCGGTGGCTGGCTTTGGGTTGCAGCAGCACTAGCTTTCGCCAGTGACGGCAAGCGGTGGCCTCGAAGCAGCAGCAGCACAGTCAATAGCAGAAGGCTATTCGCTGCGAGTGACAGCAAGGCCCAAGCAGGAACGATTTTTCGAGAGCGAGTAGGCACTGAAGCAAACTCAACGTCGTTTTGAATCAGATTGTAGTCGCAATCTGGTATTCGTCCAAAAAATTGGGACTACTCCCTGTTGTAGCTGAGTCCAGAGGCAAATTCTTGGCCGTAGCCTTCTTCCCCATGTTCGTTGACGTCCAAACCTTGGTCTTCCACTACAGGCTTAACCCGTAGATCCATGACCAAGCTGAGGAGTTTCAAGATCACAAAGGTACCAACTCCCGCAAAGATGTAGGTGACGACCACTCCCACAATCTGCTCCCATAACTGAACAGGATTGCCGAAGAACAAGCCATTGTCACCCAGTTCGTTAACGGCTTTAGTAGCAAAGAAGCCTGTCAGAATTGCTCCAATGGTGCCACCCAAACCGTGGATGGGGAAAGTGTCTAAGGAATCGTCGAACTGAAGCTTGGCGCGGAGGCTAACCGCGAAGAAGCAGCAAACAGCGGTAATGGAACCAATCAAAAGTGCACCGATGGGGGTAACAAACCCTGCTGCTGGAGTTACACCGACTAAACCTGCCAAGAAACCACTAGCGATACCAATGGCAGTCGGTTTGCCACGGAGTAGCCATTCTACAATCACCCAAGTCAGTCCACCAGCGGCGCTAGACACCATCGTTGCCACAAAAGCAACCGTTGCTAAAGCACCAGCACCTAGGGCGCTACCCGCGTTGAAACCAAACCAACCAAACCAAAGCAAACCAATGCCGAGTAGCACGTAGGGGACGTTGTGGGGAGCAGCGGGTTGAACCGGGTAAGTTTTCCGAGGACCGAGCACCCAAACCGCGACAAGCGCAGAGACACCAGAGCTGATGTGGACGACCGTGCCACCAGCAAAGTCAAGTGCTCCCATCGCACCAATCCAACCCTTACCCCAGACCCAATGAGCGAGGGGTGAGTAGATCAGGGTAGACCACAGCGTCACGAACCAGAAGTAAGCCTTGAAGCTCATCCGCTCCACGATCGCACCAGAAATTAGAGCGGGCGTGATGATGGCAAACATCATCTGATAGGCCATGAAGAGTTGGTGCGGAATGGTGGTGGCATAACCCACAGGGTCGGGGTCTGTGCCCACGCCATTCAAAAATAGCCAATTCAGGCTACCAATGATGGGATTTGCTGTAAATGCAGGCTCAGCTCCAGGGGTGATGGAGGTAGGAGCAAAGGCAAGGCTGTAGCCCCAAAGAACCCAGGTGACGCCGACAACGCCCATGAGGATCAAGCTCATCATCATGGTATTGAGCACGTTGCGCGATCGCACCAATCCTCCGTAGAAGAAGGCTAAGCCTGGAGTCATCAATAATACTAATGCTGACGAAACGAGCACGAAGGCTGTGTCGCCTGTATCAATAGGATTTGCGTCCGCTTCCTGGGCTAGAGCCGTTCCCATTAAGGGACCACTCAGAAGCCACAGAGCGATCGCTCCGATCATCAAACCTTTCTTCAACACTTGTGTTAGCCCTTCCACGTCAAGAGAAATGAATTTGATTGCACCAATTTTTGATGAGTCAGTTCTGTATCAAGGTATACAAAAATCTTCTGTGGCAAATAATTAGTGAAGATTCAGTAGCAATTTATATCGTGGTGACAATTTACTCCTGACAGCCAAAAGTTGTCTACCTCTGTTTCTTGAAGATCGCGATCGCGGTATTTTTCATCAAGAGAACTCCATAGAAAAGAGCTGCTAAGGCTCACCTTTAGCAGCTCTAAGCTCTTGACAGAAGGTATAACTAAGCTGATTTAGCAACCAATAAGTTAGCTAAATTTAGAAAGCTCAATCTCAGCGAATGGTGCTACCAGTCATGCCGCCCGCATCTTTGAGGAATCCACTGTACGCTTCCATACCGTGCTCACCAATATCCAGACCCTTGAGTTCTTCTTCTGGCGAGACGCGAATGCCTAAGGTTGCCTTAAGCGCGAACCAGAAGATAGCGGAGAGAATTCCGATAGTTAGGGCAATAGCAGCTGTGCCTAAGAGTTGCAGGCCTAGTTGATTCAGCCCGCCGCCCAGTAAGAAACCTGTGCTAGGACCAGCAGTGTAGAGGATATCTTGACCCACCTTGACATTGGGACCAACGGCAAACAGACCCACGGCGATCGTGCCCCAAACACCGTTGACTAAGTGAACCGAGATTGCGCCTACAGGGTCATCAATTTTTAGACGGTCGATCCAGAGAACGGCAAATACAACCATCACTCCACCGATCGTGCCGATGATGGCAGAAGCCCAAACTGGAATAAAGGCGCAAGAAGCTGTGACTGCCACTAATCCTGCCAGGATGCCGTTGATCACCATTGAGAGATCAGGCTTGCCTAAGACGAACCAGGCGGTGATGGTCGCAGCCAAACCACCAAAAGCAGCCGCAAGATTGGTGGTCATGGCAATGTGGCCAATTTGCCAGGTGATGCTCATGGTGGAGCCTGGGTTAAAGCCAAACCAACCTAGCCAGAGAATTAAACAACCCAGAGTGGCGATCGCAATGTTATGTCCTGGCATGGCATTGGAGCTGCCGTCTTCGTTGTACTTGCCAATGCGGGGTCCCAAGATCGCCGCACCCAGCAGGGCAGCCCAACCACCCACAGCATGAACCACCGTTGAGCCTGCAAAGTCCCAGAAACCCAGGTCTGCAAGCCAGCCACCGCCCCAAATCCAGTGTCCTGTCAGTGGGTAAGCAACCCCGACTAGCAACAAGCTGAAGATTAGAAAGTCAACAAACTTGATTCGTTCTGCCACCGCACCGGAAACGATAGTGGCAGCAGTACCCGCAAAGGCAAGTTGGAAGAAGAACTTTGCCAACAGCGGGACACCTGCCCAGTTCAGCGAACCATAGGCTCCTTGGTAGGCATCCAGGGTGGCTGGGCTGTTGTCAACACCAGAGAGGAAAAAGACGCCATCGGTACCAATAAACTCGCTACCACCACCAAACATCAAGCCGAAGCCCGCGACCCAAAAAGCAATGGTAGACATAGCGAAAACGATTAAGTTTTTAGCCAAAACGTTAACCGCATTTTTCTGGCGACAGAAGCCAGTTTCTAGCATGCAGAAGCCAGCATTCATAAAGAACACCAGCATTGCGGCTACCATCACCCACATGGTGTCTAAGCCCACTTTTAAGTCAGACGTGGCCTTCGCTACATCTGTCAAGTTAGGAGCGGTTTGAGCGACACCCGCGTAGCCCCAAGCCAGCACAATGACGAGGGCTAAAGGAATGCAGGCTTGCCAGCTCGGCGAGAGCATTTTGGCGTACCAGTTAGGAGAAAACCACTTGGTCGCTTTCGGTAAGGACAGCTGTCTATGTCTGCCCCGCGACTTCTTGGTGAGCATTAGTTTTGACATTGCCAGTGAATGATTCCTTTGTGAACTAAGGCAGTGAACTCGCACCGGAAAGTACAGCCTGACTGTGAGCAAAGCCACCCTCAACTTTGCTACGAGCAGACTGCGAGAAAGAATCGACAATTGCGCCGCTCCAAGAGCCGGACGCCTAACTAGAAAGACTTAAAGATCTTGGTTAGGAAGTAAAAATGATTGCACCAATTTCAGGGCAGTTCGTTCTGTATCCGATGTAACAATTTCGTATTTGGTTCACCTTTTGGGGTGGTTAATTTTGCAGTTAAGCTCTCTAGAGGCGATCGCACTGATTCAGACTGCTTGTTTCACCTAAGCCAAAACTATAAATCCTAGGATTCGCTGAGACAGTTGACAAAATACTAGATTATCAATACATTTGTACTAAGTGTTACCTCATCACTCCTTTAGGAGCTGGCCCCCAACGACCTCTGGGGGCTGTTTTTTAGAGATATGTGCTGCTAAATACTCAAAATAGAACTCCCTCCATTAAAATAATAAGCGTGCTAAGTAATGCCACTTGGAGCTGCAATGACCTCTTCCCCTGCCAAGCAAAAGTTACCTAAGGAATGGCAGGAAGTATTGGCTCCCCACGGCCTGGGCTATCGCATCAAATTACTCTCTCAACTCTTGAGCCGCAAGTTTCAAGAACGCCTAGAACCTCTGGGGTTGACTCCCTTTCACTGGGTGGTGCTGTGTTGTCTTTGGGAAGAAGATGGCTTGGCAACTTCCAGCATCAGCGAGAAATTGCAACAAGTGGGTGGAACTTTAACTGGCGTTCTAGACCGCATGGAAGAGCGAGGGCTAATCCGGCGAGAACGAGACTCTCAGGATCGGCGAATCTGGCGAATTTGGTTGACAGATGCAGGCAAACAGTTACATGAAGTATTGCCTCCGATCGCAGTGGAAATCCGGGACAGTGCCTTGGTTGGAATTTCGTCATCAGAGCGCCAGCAGTTCTCAGACTTACTGGACCAGATGATTGCCAATATTTCCTAGGTAAAGAATATTTTTTAGATAAAAACAATACGCTGAGTACCAGGACCTCTACCAAATGGGTCCAACAGATTCTGGTCAAAGTTAGATTCAATCCACGCAGCATTTCAGGATATGAGTCTTGTTTGTGATTGGAAGTCTGTTGAAGCGACGGTTGATTTCCACTTGAGTTTGCTGTGAACTGGGCTGTAGGTAGAGTTCTGGCGAACAACCAGTTAGTAGCTTGAGTAAAGCAGTCAGCGTTAGAGACTAGGACAATCAAGCATGAGGCTGGACACCAGAAGACTCAACTCGATCTTTCGAGCTTTAGAGTCAAGAAACTACCGTCTATTTTTTGCAGGTCAGGGTTTGTCTTTAATTGGCACCTGGATGACCCAGACCGCGACAATTTGGCTGGTGTATGACCTGACTAATTCTGCTTTGCTATTGGGGGTCGTGGGTTTTGCTCAACAAATTCCTAACTTTTTGTTGACTCCCTTTGCTGGTGTATTTGTCGATCGCTGGAATCGGCATCGCACGCTGTTGATTACTCAAGTTTTGGCAATGATCCAGTCGCTGGCGTTAGCAACTCTAGCCCTGACTGGCACCGTTCAGATTTGGCAGATTATTGCCTTGAGTGTATTTCAAGGGTTCATCAATGCCTTTGATATGCCAACTCGCCAAGCGTTTGTAGTAGAGATTGTCGAGAAAAAAGAAAACCTGGGTAACGCGATCGCCTTGAATTCTTCTGTGTTTAGTGGGGCGCGGTTGATTGGCCCTGCGATCGCTGGCTTTGTGATTGCCGCCGTAGGCACTGGGGCTTGCTTTCTAATTGATGGCATTAGCTATATCGCTGTGATCACGGGATTGTTGGCGATGCGATTGCCAGCCAGATCACTCAAGCTGAATGCAAGCAAAGAACCTATCTGGCAAAAGCTAACCGAGGGCTTCACCTACGCCTTTGGGTTTCCACCTATCCGCTCCCTGTTGTTGCTTATTGCCTTAGTCAGCTTCATGGGTATGCCCTACACTGTTCTAGCCCCTATTTTTGCGACTGAAGTTCTACAGGGTGGCCCTCAAACGTTAGGATTTCTCATGGCCGCTTCTGGATTGGGGGCGTTGATGGGAGCTATTTATCTAAGTTCGCGGCAAACCATCATTGGTCTGGGCAAAATTATTGCTACGGCCCCCGCTGTGTTTGGCTTAGCGCTGATTGTTTTTGCTCTGTCTCACGTACTGTGGTTGTCCTTGCTGGCGCTGCTATTTGTAGGCGCAAGCTTAATTCTGCAAGCGACCTCTAGCAATACGATTCTGCAAACGATTGTGGATGAAGATAAGCGAGGCCGCGTGATGAGTTTCTATACCGTTGCCTTCATTAGCATGGTGACGTTTGGCAACTTAGCAGCAGGTAGCTTGGCCAGTCAGATTGGAGCTGCCAATACATTAGTAATTGGTGGGTTGTTCTGTATTCTGGGATCTTTGTTGTTTACCAGACAGCTACCTGCGTTACGAAAATTAGTTCGACCCATTTACCTACGCATGGGTGTGCTTTCTAAAGCTCATTAGCGATCGCGGATTTCTCGGAGGATTTTGGTAGCTAGAATCCTTAAAAATTAAGTACCTGTACTGAAACGCTCAATAAATTAGTTGATTGCATTGATTAAAAACATAAACTTGAGCGATCGCTACTTACGTATTTTCTTAACACTGACACTCATGAGTTACACCACTACTGACAATATACGTCAGTACCGTGTTTACTATTAAATTTCTTGCTTCTGTTGCATCAAGATAGATGATCTTCAAGCCACTTCTAGCAACCTGAATCGATAGAAAACTGGTTAGTAGTCTGCATAATCTGATTGCAGTATTTTGTTTCAAAATGTTGCTCAATCAGCAATGCAGCAATATTTGAATTAATCCAGCAGTTGACACTGACAGTACACCAGCTAACGATTAGAGCAATTTTTCTAAGTCAGCTCAGATGGGTAAATGGTCAACTTAAAAACTCTTAGTAGGTGCAAAGTTTTAGTAAAGATCTAAAAACTATGATTGCACCCGTCTAGTCTATGAGTAGTCTAGAACTGGAAGTTAAGCTTTGTATGTCGCAAAGATGAGTGGTAGAACCAATTCTCTAGCGTTACTCTTAGTTCGAGGTAGCAAAGGTATAAGCGATCGCGCTTTTAAGATCAGGCATCTACCACGACTGTGGAGTTAATGGCAAACATTGACAGGGCTGTTGATGATTGCGGAGCTAGGTCTGTACTCTCTTCATCTAATACAATTTTGTTACTCAAAAATAAAACAGCCCAGTCGGGAACTTCTACTCTCAAGTAGCGTTCTAAATGTATACGGGTATCCAGTTAGACCAGTAAAGCTGAAGGCGCTTAACTTTTGTAATCAGCTTGAGCGAAGCGTTTTTAGAAAACCACGGTTGCTAATACCCTCTAAACCTTGTTTCTTTTTAGACATCTACTGATTCTATTACTTACTCTCTAGCAAGACTCAGCTCAGGATGACTGGACTAAAAATTTTTTGACTTAGTTGAATTCCCTGCTGCTGGAGTCGCGTTTTCTGTCCATTGTTTGTTCACCGTTCAGTGAGGATTCTTCTGTGATTAATCAATCAACCCGGTATGTTGTTTGTTTGGGTCTTTTAGCTGGAAGCTTGGCGATCTCAACGACCGCTCGGGCTGAAATTTCAGTAACTGGCGGTCGGACAAGTGGCGATGCAGCGTTCTTTGTGCCTGATGCCGCAACTACAACCACAACTACAACCACAACAAGCGGCTGTGGTTGTGACCAGACCAGCACTACTTCCGCTACCTCTACTCCCGCTCCCGGTGGCGACACGGTTCTATTCGATGCTAGAACTCGTCAACTGAGATTAGAAACGTCAGCCGGTGTAACGGTTAACTCTCGCTTTACCCCCACTGCTGGTCGTCTAGATGCCACTACGGGCGTGCCTAAGGGCGGTGAAACTGGACAACTTCAAGGTTTGCTCTCTGGTCGTGCTTTTACAGCCACAGGCAACCCAGTATTCTTCCAGAATGTAAAAACAACTCTGGATTTCAAACTCAACTCTTTTGCACCTGACAGTTTGATCGGCGGTACATTGATTACCCCGCTAACAAGTGCGGGTGGCTCTAGCAATACCTCTAGTAATACCTCCAGTAATACCTCTAACAACACTTCAACCAATACTTCGACCAATACCTCAACTAATACTTCGACCAACACTTCGACTAACACCTCCAGCAATAGCTCAACAGACAGTTCTGCACCCCCAATCTTCTTGCCTATCACTGGGGTAACTCTGTCTCAAGAGTCTGCTAGTTCGTTCCAAGCGCAAGATGGTCAGCTCTACGTGGGTCAGTTCGAGGCCAATCTCCCTGGTGGCGCGATCGCTCTGCCCTCTGACTATCGCTTCACTACCGCTAGTACTCAGCCAAATTTGCCTCCTAGCAATCCCATTGGCAGTGGCGACACCAAATTTAAGTTTGAAGGTAAAGGCAACGGTACAACTACCTTTGTAAGCACTACTGGCACCAACAGCACTGTTGACTTCGATAGTGCTAGCAGCAAGACAGACTTCAAAATTGAGGGCACAAACTTCAAGATCGATGGTCGGAGTGATGGTCCCACAGATTTCAAACTTGGTGGTATCACTAGCACCGGCGTAACTGGCAACATTGCTTTCAAGGGTGACACCCAGTTCAAGATTGAAGGTCAGGGGATTGGTAATACTCAGCTTGATACTGCAACAGGTGAAGTTGGTTACAAGAGCACCAACAGCAACACCAAGTTCAAGATTGAAGTAGGTGCCAACAAATTAGAAGGCAGCAGTGTTGGTGAAGCAGAAATCAATGTAGGTGGTATTGGCATCAGTTCTACTGGTAGCACCACAACCACTGGTAGCACAACCACAGGTAGCACAACGGGTGGTACAACCACAGGCGGTACAACGGGTGGTGCTACAGGTGGTATAACCACAGGCAGTTCTACTGGCAGCACAACTACAACAACTGGTGGTGCATCCAGCGGCACAGCTAGCGGCAGCTTCACAGCCCAAACCACTTATATCCAACTCTTCACCGTTGACTCGCTCTCAACTAGCCAAGTTGCATACGTTGTCTCTCCGTCTAACAGTGATGACGACGGTGATGATGACGATGATGATAACGAGCTTGAGGTACGCCGTAGTGAACGTAATGAAGGCCGTGGTCGTGGTCGTCGGGTAGCGCGTGGTCGCCAAGGACAGACAACTTATGTTCTCGTTGGTCCTTCCAGCCGTGTCTTCCCCGGTTTGGTTGGTTTGAGACAACTACCACCCGCATCCAGCACCTCTACCAGTACCACTGAAGAATCGACTACCACTGAGTCCACCACTGGTACCACTGACTCGACTACTCCAACAACTGAGTCTACCACTGGTACTACCGAAGAGTCGACCACCACGACTGAGGCCACTACAACTGAGTCCGGTGCAACTGAGGCCACTACAACTGAGTCTGGTGCAACTGAGTCCACCACCACAACTGAGTCCGGTGTAACTGAATCCACCACTACGACTGAGTCCGGTGCAACTGAGGCCACTACAACTGAGTCTGGTGCAACTGAGGCCACTACAACTGAGTCTGGTGCAAGTACGACTGATACCACAACCGAGGCTACCCCGACTGAGTCTGGCTCTACCACCCCAACGACCAGCCCTACCACTGGCACGAGTGATGACTCAACAACCATCAACTTCTCTAGCCCAGCGGGTACTGGAACGGTTCAGTTCACTCCTGCTCCCAGCACCAACCCATAGTTGGCAACTCCCCAGTTTATGACCTTGGTTAGCCGTGTAACTAAGGACAGACTAGGAAAGTTCTAAAAAGTTGTGAGGCGATCGCCCTAGGTTAATTCCTGGGGCGATTTTTATTCAAGATTCATCTACAAAGTTTCTAAGGTGTGACCCAACGGCGATCGCTTGCATCAATCAAGCAACTGCTTGGCTGACAATACCAGACCATTGCACTCGTTTTAAGCCATCACGACGGTAGGAGAAAAAGTGTTCTGGCTGTTGATAGGTGCAGTGGGGGGCGATCGCGACTTGTTCGGAACTGAGACCAAGCTGTTCTAACTGCAAAGCATTGACCCGCCGCACATCAACTCGGATGCGATCGGTTTCTGGATCAGCAAGCACAGGTGGCTCAGGCAGTGCGTGAAGTTGCTCAATGACAGCCTTAGTGTCAGTATCAGCCGCTAGAGTGATGGTTACGCCCAGAACTGCCGCTACATCCAGCGAGACTTGATATACATCTCCGGCGATCGCGGGTCCCAGCGCCACTCGGAGATTGTGCAGTTGGCTGCCTTGGGCTTGTAGACGAGCGATCGCTTGCGGCACAATTTTAGCGGCAGTCCCACGCCATCCCGCGTGTACAGCCGCAACCTGACCTGTTGTCGCATCCGCAATTAGTACGGGCGTGCAGTCAGCACTACAAACCCAAACTGCTTGCTCCGCTTGTTCTGTTAGTAAACCGTCAGCAGGTGGTAAATCTGGTTCAGAAGCACTAGGGTCATTGCCAGAACTACGACTGAGTTCAATTTCCGAAGGGGCCAAAACTACGTTGCCGTGTACCTGCCTGACTCTATAAACCTGAGCCTCTGACTGTAAGGCGCTAACTAGATGACTTGGCGTTTGGGGCCAAAAGTGTTGCGTAAAGAAGCCATGAGACCACCTCTCTAAAAGGCTACAGGTAAGATAAGGCCGTCCGTCCCAAGTTTGCCAATGCCAAGTGTGCATGAAGAAGGTTCAGAGCTTTACAAAACGAAATCAGTTAAAAAGCAATGAGTCCATGCTAGCCTAAGCGACGATCTCTCCAGACTTCTGCCCGTGGGATTCGAGCATCAACGGTTTGAGCTAGCGCTACAGCAAGTACGACAACATCTGTCTACCGTCTTTCAACCACTCCATGTCTCCAATGTCTTGCCCCTGTCATTGCAGGTATTCGAGACTTTAACTTCTACGAATCAAACCCTGTGGGAGCTGGTCAGTCAGGGCGCGATCGCGGGTACTGCTGTTTTAGCTTTGCAGCAAGAGTCAGGGCGCGGGCAGTGGGGCCGCCAGTGGCAGTCTCCTTTAGGGGGCTTGTACCTTTCGGTCGCGCTCAGTCCCGCTTTACCAGTTGCCAATAGTGCTCAACTGACTTTGTGTAGTGCTTGGGGAATCGCGACAGCGCTACGCAGCTATAACTTACCTGTGCAGTTGAAGTGGCCAAATGATTTAGTGCTCAACGGGCGCAAGCTGGGAGGCATTTTGACTGAAACTCGAATTCGTCAAGGTCAAGTGACCAAAGCCGTAGTGGGTGTCGGTATTAACTGGACGAATCCAGTTCCTCCTACGGGGATCAAATTGGCAGCGGCCTTAGCAGAACAGCCGCAACCTGCGATCGATTCCTTAGAAATGTTGGCTGCGATCGCGCTACAAGGAATTGCGTCCGGATATGCAGCTTGGCGACAAGAAGGGATAGAAAACCTCTTGCCTGCTTACCTAAGCTTGTTGACGAGTTTAGGCCGCTCGATTGTGCTTGACGGTGTCGAGGGGACTATTGTAGGAGTCTCGGCAAATGGTGAATTACAGATCCGTTCAGCATCCAATAGCCCGTCTTCTAGGGAAATTCTGCTAAAGCCCGGTACAATCAGTCTGGGTTATGATGTCTAGTTCCAAAAACAATCAAAAAAGCGCCCTTAATCTGAAGCTCATCCCCCCGTGGGATGACAGCCGAGGAACAAATTAAGTAAATAAAACGACTGATACTGCTAGCTTGAGCGACTTAAATGCGTAATAAGGGGACTGAAATGAACCAGCAGACTCGTTCTGCCCAACCTACGCTCAAAACCTCCCGTCAGCGTCCGCTTTGGATGCAAAGCCTTGCCTGTCTGGGTGGAATTGGACTTTTGAGTGCAGGGACGCTAGGAGCCCAAACCGCTCCGGTGGATTCTGTTGTAGTACCTGCAATTTCTGAGCCTCAATCAGCGCTGGAAGCATCTCCTGTAGAAGCCCCTCCCGTTGATGCTCCTGCTGTAGTCGCTGAGCCAGAACAATTTGCGCCAGAAGCATCAGCAGAATTTGCGCCAGAGCCTGCTCCAGAGCCCGCGATCGCAGCGCAGGAAGAGCCTGTTCCTAGTTTGGCTGTCCCAACTCAAGAGGAGCCGATTGCAGTCCCGCCAGCAGCCAATTCACCTGACGCGGTAGCAGCAGGGTCTGAACCGCCGAACTACAATAACGCCTATATTGACCCAACCCGTTACAACCTGGGAGCCACCGACCCCTACGAGCAGCCTAGCTCGGTAGTCTTATCGGAACGATCAACAGGGTGTCAAGCGGTTCTATCGGGAGGCCAAGGCTTATCCGGTGGCATTTGTGGCATTGCCCCAGAGCCTGCTTCGGCTCAATCTGAGCCTTGGCGTCCTGGCTCTGTAGAGAATACTTGGGCGAGCACATCAGGTGGCAGTCAAGGCGGCAGTCAATGGGTTTCCGCCTCAAACTCACCAGCAGTGCAGTTAGGCCCGATCAACATCAGTGCTAGAGGGATTGGCATTGGTCAAACGACGGCTTCTGGACGCTCGTTTTACTACCAGACAGCTCGACCCACAGGCCGCTTGGGGAATGGCAACCTCAGATTGATCTTCCCTCTGGCACTTCCTGCTCCCATTACCTCCATCTTTGGTTGGCGCATTCACCCAATTAGCGGAGATAGCCGTTTCCATTCTGGAACCGACCTGGGTGCCCCGATGGGAACGCCAGTTGTGGCAGCTTATGCGGGTAAAGTCGCGATCGCAGATTTCCTGGGTGGCTATGGCCTAACCGTGACGATCGATCACAACAAAGGCAAGCAAGAAACCTTATATGCTCACCTTTCGGAGATCTTCGTCAAACCAGGCGAGGTGGTGAAGCAAGGAGCTGTAATCGGTCGGGTTGGCAGCACAGGTAACTCCACTGGCCCCCACTTACACTTTGAGTTGCGCCAGCAAACGGCGAATGGTTGGGTGACGCTAGATCCTGGTTCACAGCTAGAGCTAGCCGCCGCTGACCTCATTAAGTTCCTACAAACTGCCCAGACAGCCACTAAGTCAGTTCCTCAACCTCAAGGTTAGGAACCACACAGCTACACAGCGATCGCTAAGGTAAGGGAGAGTAATCACAACTCTCCCTTAACAGTTTTAGGCAGTGAGTCCGCTTATAAATAGCCGTGTTCGGTCAAGAAGGTAGGAGTAATCATCTCAGAGTTTGAGTGGACTGGCTCAGAATCATTGGATAGCTCGTTATAGCTGGCTGAGTTGAGGGTGTGTTCTAGCGCCTGCCCAGAGCCGAAACGGAGAAACTTTTCTACATACTTGCCCAGAACATCGCCCTCCAGGTTTACCCAACTGTCTGGCTGCAAATAATGCAGATTGGTTTCAGCGTAGGTGTGAGGAATCACGGCCACCTTAAACCAAGTGCCAGTGGTGTTGCACTCCGCTACAGTCAAGCTGACACCGTTGACAGCAATACTGCCTTTCGGCACGATATAGCGGGCGATCGCTGGATCAGCCACCGTAAAACTCATTTCCCAAGAATTACCCGTTTCCTCTGCCGACTGGAGGCACCCAATCCCATCTACGTGACCCGTAACAAAGTGACCTCCAAGCTTACTGCCCACCCGCAGCGATGCCTCCAGGTTGACGTAACCTGCTTCTAGTTGTTTTTCTAGCGTGGTGCGACGGATGGTTTCGGGGGAAACGGCGGCTAGAAACCCTTGAGGCAAGATTTGTGTAACTGTGAGACAGACTCCGTCCACCGCCACACTGTCACCCAGCGCTAAATCTTGCAAAATAAAATGGTAGGTACCAGAGGTACAGGTGACTTGGAGTTCATCTTCTCCCAAGCGTCTAATGGTTCCGAGTGCTTGCACAAGTCCTGTAAACACGGTTTTTAAATCACTCAAAACTGCTGAACTAAACTCTGATCAAAGGAAGCTCTGACTTTGGCTGGCTCTGTGCCTGAGTGACCCACTGCTTCGCTAGACTTTAGAAATATACTCATGGATTCAGGTCAGGGATCAGGGCATACTGAAGGTCAACCAATCAATTAAGCTTAATGACAACCAAGCTGAACTGTGATTTTGTGCTCCACCTTCTATGGTAGAGATAGCCTGGTTGGATTACTGTAAGTTTATTTGTCCCGGTCATACTTTCATACGTCTAAATTGCGTTAACTAAGAGTGTATAGAGGACTAAGTGTATATAGAGGTAATGCGAGTTTGCTTCCAGGTCCAACCAGTCCAAGTGTATTCTCGACTCACAACTCTCTTTGCCAAGGATTGAGGCCAAACCAATGATTGAGATGAAAGTTGCTGGAATTGCGCTGGATGCAGCAACCCGCCACCCAATCGTACTCTTGAGGGATGCTTCTGAGCGTCGGGCTTTGCCAATCTATATTGGTCAGGACCAGGCCAGGGCCATCATCAATGCACTCGAAAACCAAGCGCCACCTCGGCCCCTTACGCACGACTTGATGATTAATATCCTGGAAGAGTGGGATATGGTTTTGGAGCGAATTATTATTCACTCCTTGCAGGACAACACTTTTTACGCGATCTTAACGGTTCGGCAAGGGGAGGTCAAAAAAGAGATTGACGCTCGCCCCAGTGATGCGATCGCCCTGGCTCTGCGGACGAATTGCTCAATTTGGGTAATGGAGGAAGTGGTAGCAGATGCCTCGATCCCAGTCGATCGAGATGCTGATGAAGCCGAGCGGCAGGCCTTCCGGAGTTTTTTAGAAAATCTCCGTCCAGAGGACTTTACCCAACGACGGGAATTCGGCAACGACTCCTAAAAATCTAACTTTAAGCATGCGCTATCGTCGGTTTGGTAAAACTAACCTGTTGCTGTCTGTCTTTTCTCTCGGAACGATGCGCTATTTGGCTTCTGAGGAAACGGCAGCCCAAACAGTCAGCCGAGCGATCGCTTTAGGGATTAACCATCTAGAAACAGCCAAGGGCTACGGTAAGAGCGAGCAGTACTTGGGCTATGCTTTGGCGCAATTGCCGATCCCGCGCTCGCAGCTTTACATCACCACTAAAATTTCTCCCACGCCTGATTCTGCCTCTATGGCTCGGCAGATTGATGAGTCTTTGGCTCGCCTAGGCACAGATTATGTGGATTGCTTAGCAGTACATGGACTCAACACCGAGGAGCACCTGAGTTGGATTGAGGCGAAAAACGGCTGTATGCAGGCGGTGCAACAGGCTGTTGCGGATGGCAGAATCCGACATGTAGGTTTCTCCACCCACGGGCCGCTGGAGCTGATTCTGGCCGCGATCGCGACTGATTTATTTCAGTTCGTGAGTCTGCACTACTACTACTTTTTTCAGCGCAACGCGTCTGCGGTGGCATTAGCAGCGGCAAAAGACATGGGTGTGTTTATTATCTCGCCTGCTGATAAGGGAGGGCAGCTTTATACCCCGCCGCCGAAGCTGCAAGAGTTATGTGCGCCATTATCCCCTTTACATTTCAACTATCGGTTTCTGCTTAGTGACTCCCGCATCACTACGCTGAGTGTCGGAGCAGCCAACCCAACTGAGCTAGACTGGCCTTTGAGCCTAGCGGACTCTAATGGCACCTTGAACCCTACAGAAACAGAGATTCTGCAACGTCTGAAAGCTCATCAAGCCTCCGTACTAGGGCCAGATCAGTGCAGCCAGTGCTATGCTTGCCTGCCTTGTCCAGAAGCGATTCAGATTCCAGAAGTATTACGGCTACGGAACTTAGCGATCGCCTACGACATGACCAATTTCGGCCAATATCGCTACCGTATGTTTGAAAATGCAGGTCACTGGTTTCCGGGGATGAAAGCGAATCGCTGTACGGACTGTGGCGACTGCTTACCTAAGTGTCCAGAACGACTGGATATCCCCGCTTTGCTCCAAGATACTCATGAGCGCTTGAATGGCCCAACGGGTCGGCGGCTTTGGAGCTAATCCAATCTCAGAGTTTGTGGTGAGTGGGATACTAACTCTATCCGAGTTCGTCATTAATTTCGTGAAGTGCTGGGCTGGGAGGCTAGAGCTGTGCAAGCAAGAGTTGTGCAAGCCAAAACTGTGCAAGCAAGAATTGTGCAGATCAAAGGGCAGCGAGGAGCAAAATTACCATCTGGCAGGGCGAGAATAGCGCGATCGCTGGAACTGCTGGGTTTTGCGGGGGCGATCGTAGTAGGTTTGAGCCAACCGCTCCTCGCTCAAGTGCCCTTAGAGCCTATTCCTGACCCTTTAGACACTGAGTTGGTTGAGCAACAGCAAGAAAGTGCGCCATTGCTGACTCCTGGTGCTTGTACCGTAGGTGATGCGGTGATCACTTCCAATACCATTTGCCAGAGCAATATTACAATTCCGAGTTTGTGGTGGCTAGAGGAGCAATATCGGCAACTGAATGGCAAGCTAGTCAACACTTGGTTAGCTTACCCAGAGGCTAGTGGCAGTTCTCGGCGGGTAGATTTAGTGGTGAATCAACAGGTCTGGAGCTTGCTCGATTACTTGGAGCGCTACAAATTCACGGACTGGTTCGGCACAACCGCTAGAGATTACGGCTTTAGCACCAGAGTTTTTAATAATCAGGGCCGCTTGTTAGCAGCTTATACCTGCGCTTTTTCGCCTGCTAGCCCATCTGCTCAGGCAACACCGACCTGCCGCCTCTTTGTAGATGCTTTAGGGAAAAATGGCTTGGGTAGACCGATCCAGTCATCCCCTTGAGGAAGTTGGGCGCACTGCAAGCCATAAAGCTTGATATTGCTCGCTCGCCTTTGCCGATAGGGGGTAGAGAAACTCACTCTTCTCAATCACCGATGGCGCAGGTAGCAAGACTGGCTGCTTCTGCAAAGCGCTCGGTAAAGTGGCGCGATCGCGACCTACTACTGCTGGCGAAGCAGCTTGGCTCAAAATTGAAAGCTGAATCGCGGTTTGGGGTTGTAAACAGAAATCGAGCCACTGTTCTGACAAACTTGGTTGGCCGCTATTGCTGGCTGCGGTTGGGGTGGCTACCGCAGGACGTACCCAAAGCTCTGACCAAAGCTTTGTGCCTGAGCGTGGAACAACAGCAGCAATTTGGCGATTATTTTTCATCAGGCTTAGAACATCAGTGGACCAACCCACCGCCAGCCAAGTGTCCCCTAAAATCAAGGGTTGCAGATAATTGGTGGAGCTATAGAACTTGACTTGTTGGTGGAGCGCCTGCAATTCTGACCTGAGAGCAGCTACCTTGGTCAAATCTTCTGTGTTGTAAGAATGATTTAATTTCTTCAGCGTTAGGCCAATGACTTCCCTGGGTTGATCTAATAGCGAGATGCGATCGCGCAGTTCAGGTCGCCACAAGTCGCTCCAATCGGTAGGCACAGCCCAGCCTTGCTCAGCAAATTTGTCAGCACGGTAAGCAATGACAGTCGTACCCCAACGATACGGCATGCCCCAAACTTGACCCTGCTCCGCCACTTGTCCTTGGCGATCGCGAGTCACGAGCTTTTGCCAAGCAGAGGGCACTTGGGCCCAAGCGGCCACCTGTTGAGGGTTGAGGGGTTGAATCAAGTTTTGTTGAATTGCCTGAGCCAACCAATAATCTCCTAGAGTTACCAAATCGGGTACTCCTGTAGCAGCACCTTGCCGATTCCGAGAAACGAATGGCCAGGAGGTCTGGGGTTGGGGCTGCGTGGAGGCTGCTGGACGCTGCCAATTCTGTAGAAGCTGAAACAACTGACCGAGTTGAGGCTCTGGGGCAAAGTCAAGTCGAGCGGGCTGCTGGAGACTCCGACGAAATTTGTCCAAAATCTGTGGTGGAATCGAGCTTTTGAGTAAGCGAACCCTCAAAGCTTCGCGGGCTGAACCGTTACACCCTGCTAGCGCTTGGCTCAGCCCTAAAACGCCAACTCCTTGAAGAAAAGACCGTCGATCCATTGAACTGCTGCGACTCCTACGCCGACTGTTTGTGCTCAACCCCAAAGCCAATTAGATCAATCACGCTCGGAATTTCGTGGGGTTGAGGCCGCTGATACGTCACGATGGTGCGGAGGCGTACGTTTGGTGCAATTAAACGCATTTGATCAACCGCTACAGAACGATTGTAGAACGTTGTCATTTCCAACGTTTGACGAGTGGGCTGATAGGTAAAGCGACCCGCGATCGTACCCGCTTCTGAATAACCTGCATTAGGTAAAACCCCTGAATAGTTTCTCCTGCTGGTTAGGTCGAGATCTGGGCTGCGATCGGCAACAACGGCGCGCTGCCAGTGGTAGTGGAAGCTACAACTAAGCTATCCGCAACAAATAAGGCTTGCAGGCTCATTGCCACGGTTTCTCCAGTCTCGGAGCGAGTATTAAAAGCGATCGCAAATCCTGGCAAGTTGTCTTGATCCTCGATCAAAGCTGAAAAGTCATTTTTCGCCACTTGTAATTGTAATGTTGCGGTCTCAGAGAGAAGCAAAATCTGCTTTTTATCTGCCGCAGTCAGGGGTTGAACTTGGTATTCCGTGTAAGAACGCTCGAGCCTACTTTCAGTAACAAAATGGTAAGTTCTCTCAGTTGTCCATGTCCCAGCACAGGTAATGAAAAAATCCTTAAAGCTCAGCATTTCTTTCGACAATGACGGTTGGATTTCTTTTGAGTAACTCTTTAGCCAATTGGACAGTTAGCTTTAATTAGCAATAAGTAGTACAAAAATTTAATTAGTTGTTAGGACTGGCGCTTATTTCATATACATAGCAGCATGAGTATACATCCTGAGCCGAGTAGAGAGATTAAGCAGGCCACAGAGCTACAACTAGTTTGGCTACGCGCGATCGCCTGAAAACTTGAAAAAGCTGCTCAGATTAGGCCTACTGTAGCTGTTCTAGACGCTGAGACTACCAGGGAGCTGGCTAGCAGCTGTTTTTTTGAAGCTGAGATACCTTCCTAAACCTAAGCTTAAGAATCGAGTTTGTTACAGTTTGAATGATTGTGATGGCAACTACCAAAACTCTTGCTGTTCTAGGAGTACAGTCTAGAATCGGGCAGGATTTAGATAAATTCAATAATGAGATTTTGTATTGAGTTTGATTAATTTTTAGAGAGATTAAATCGTTTGATTGTTGGCTCAAATTTATTAAAAAGCTGATGAATTGCTACTTTGTCGAAAGGTTAAATTATTCAGCACTAGTCGTCATATTTGGGAATCCTTTCTTAGGATAAAGAGAATTCATTAGGCTACTAGGGCACCCCATGGATCCAATTCAAGAACAAGTCATTGCCTTAAATACAAAAGTTGATGGACTTCAGAAGCAGATGATTGAGCATTTCAACCATCGACTTTCAGAAGCTGTAGCTGAAATGAAGCTATTGGTAATGCAGGGAGCACCATCGACTCAGCTAGAAGCTCACGGCAGACGATATCCCTATTCAACTCATAGCAGCCGTGAGATGGGGATGGATCATAAAGATGTGTTGACTGATACCAGCTACCCCAGCATGGAAGATCAAAGTAGCGAGCGCGATCTAGCGCCCGAGATTCAAATTCGTCGGCTAACAGTTCAGTTGACTGCGGCTTACAATCGCATTGCGGCTCTAGAAGAGCAATTGCTATCTCAAAGAGTTCACTAGCGAACGCAATCCTGCAATTCGAGTGCAATTGAGTTCATAACTAGCTTAAGAGTGATTGAGAAGCAAATTTTGCCTTGAGTCAGCTTGACAGTAGCGTTCTGCCAACGCCTCGATCGCTTGCAGCAATTGCGCTTGACTCCAGTTTTGATAAAGAGAAGCTGCGATCGCACAACCGCCAGCCCCTACGCCTTCTTTCACATATCCTTGCTCATAAGCTTGGAGCTGCGAGTAGCGAGCCGCTGTAAATTGCAGCTGGGTAGCCAAAAGCGGGACCGTGCCAATCAGATTGGCTAAGCCTACCGTGTCTCCTGTCGCATCTTCAGCAACCCAGCGAGTTGTGCCTACGACAATCTGCTCTGGTTGCCATGACAAAGTGTAAGTAGTCGCGATCGCTCGTAACAAAGCATAGACCGCCAACATCTGGGTGCCTCCGGCTAGCATGACGCCACAACTTCGACTAGCCGCGATCGCCATGCCCGCAACTACAATTTGCATCGGATCGCCTACTGCCGCTACCAACTGAAGCGGGTCAACTCCGAGGTTGACCAAACCCGCTTGCCGTAAACCTGCCTGGACAACTTCCCACTTTTGGCTATGGTTGCAGGTAGGGTGACTGCTATTGACTTTGCCAGCCGCAGCAAGGCCGAGACCTGTCAAAATGGCTAGCGCTGTGGTTGTGCCACCCACAACGCATTCTCCCAAAATTAAGTAGCCTTGGGGAACTTGAGCCGCGAGTTGCTGACCCCAAGCCAATCCTTGCTCCAGCAGATGCTGGACGACTGGCCGGCTTAAAGCTCGTCCTTGGCTCAAGCAAGCCGCAGCAGCCCCCCCCAAATCAACGCAAGGAACTGGGGGGGGAACGGGTAAACCAGCATTAAATAAGTAAAGTGGAATTGCTTGGGCCTCCACGACAGCCCGTGAAATTAAAACCGGGGATGCACCAGCCTGGAGGGGCGGCAAAGCATATTGAGAAGCAGCTTGAGGTCCCTGGTAGAGGAATTCGGCATCAGCGATCGCGGTATACCGCCGATCTTGTGGGGTAGCACCCGCTGCAGAAATGCCTGGAATTAGACCCGTGGCTGTAAACCCAAGTACACAGGCGAATAAAGGGCGATGCCGTTGGTAGCGCTGGAGCCATTGCTGTCCCAACTGCGCTTGCGTATAAACCCGAATCATTTCGGCTAGAGACATTAATCAGCCTCGTAATCCAGAATCACCTGTACCCACTTAGGAGGCGCTGGGATCGGGTTGCCTAAACGCTCTAAAAGCAACCAAGCCGCTAGATGGACAACAAAAAGATAAACAATATTGTTGATCACAATCATGATCGCCGCGATCGCTTGAACCAACGCTAGTTCAGGCTGGATCAACAGCCCTAGCTTCACAAAACCCCATTCCACCAATTCTGTAATTTGAGTGGTGATATAAGCCCACAGATCGTCACCCAGCAAAATCGAAACTAGCCAAATCCGGAAAAAGAAGCCAAAAGTGCCAATAATTGTGCCGATACTGATGGAAACAAACCAGTTTGCTCGCCGCCGCCAAAGCGCTCCTAATTGAACTCCCAACAGCCCAAAAGGCATTAAAAACAGAATGCTGCGGGTTGGCCCCATGAGGACTGATAGCAGCAACCCAGACACTAGGGCTGACATCCAAGCAGCACGGTGTCCCCAGCGTAAGTAAGTCAGGGCAATGGGGACTGGGAAAAAAATCCGTAACAAAGGCCCCATCGGGAAGTAATAGTTGACCAGCCAAATCAGGCTCGCTGTACTGGCTAAGAAAGCAGTCTCCACCATAGCTAGAGGAGCTGCACTCGTGACTTGCGGTTCAGCTAGAGCCGTTGAAGTATGGAGGTCAGCGGGCCTAGGGGAGCTTGATTCAGGAGATGCAGATTGAGTAGGACCTGGCTGAGAATCAGGCGGTCTTTCTGAGTGGCGGTCTTCGGAAGAATCACTCATGCACAATTAGGTAAGCTAGCAGATCTACTCTATACCTAAACTCTAGACCCCATCCGCTAGTTCGGGTCAGTCTCGGCAGGAGCTAAATTGCCGCGATCGCCCCTGCCTCACTTAAACCAACAGGCGCTCCAGAGCGTGCATATCCGGAATGCAGAGAATGTCGCGATCGCGAACAATCAATTCCTTTTTTTCCAGCTTATTCAAGACCCGCGTCACAGTTTCACGCGCTAAACCACTCAAGCTGCTCAGTTCCCGGTGCGGCAAGTTAGGAATCTCAACTCCCTTTTGGCTCCGTTTTCCCTGCCCCTCAGCTAGAAACAACAAAATATCCGCCACGCGAGAGGTACTGTCAGACTCTCGCAACCGCAACCGGCGATTCACTTGGCGTAGCCGTCGTGCCATCAGCTGAGCTAGACGAATTCCTGCCGTTGGCTCTGTATGAATTAACTGGACAAAATCTTGGGCTGGCATATTGCCAATCACAGTAGGAGCCAAGGTAATGACATCTGTAGATCTAGGTACTTCATCTAGCGGAGCCATTTCTCCAAATAATTCACCCTTACCAAGAATGTTGAGGGTGACCTCTTTGCCATCTAAGTTATAAGTCCGAATCTTGACCCAACCGTCCAAAATAAAGTAGACAGAACTACCCCAGTCATTTTCTAATAAAATTACTTGGCCAGAAGGATGGCTACGCATGACAACATGGGCCGTAGCCTTTTCGACCGTAGCCTCTGGTAAGCCTTCAAAGAAAGGTGCAGAGCGAATTAGTGCAGGGCTAGACTGAGGTTCACGAGGGCTATACCGATCTTCCATGGGGCCATTGCATTGTAATTTCTATAAAGTCAGTCAGACTAAGTGGCCTAGCAATCTAGGGCCTATTAATGTCGATAATGCTTACCCTAAGGGTAGTCAGCCAGGCAAAGTGGCATTACTCCTATGGCTGAAGTTGACTCTCAATCTTGAAGCTAGCCCCGCAACTCCCTAGCCCACCGACTTGACCCATCTGACTCAACTCAGATGAAGCATCTAAAAATAGGACACATTTGAAAGTCTAAGATACTTAAGCTGATATGAGAAATATCATTGCCACCAATCCGCCCTAGTAGCAAGGAAATCCACAGCAATAATAGCTTAAAGTTTTCCCACTTTTAGACAGAAGTGTTTGCCGAGCTACCAGATTAGTTAAACTGGCCTGATCTACCGCTTGGATTCAGGGACGAGAGGAGAACAATTTATTGACATCAAGTGTGACTCCCAATCGTGAGATTTAACCCAATTTGACTGGTGGGCAGCTCAGCAGGTCCTTTAAAGCGAGATAAATTTTGCCAAGTCGTAGAACTTTTAGCCTGTTCTGGCGTAAACTTTGTCCAACTGTTAGCCTGCTGGTCATCTGAAATCTTCAAAACTATATTCAGTTGGCAAAAATCTAGCAGTGCTTGATAGTGCTTGGAGTTAAATTAATTCTGGCGATCGCAAAACGACGACTAATATGAAGATTAATAACCAGAGCTTCGTTGATTTTTGATTAGCTTCAAACTAGCTTCTACACTGTAGCCTTAACCCACCTCTGGAAATTGCTTAACCCTCACTTTTAGCCCAAGTTCTAGATAAAGGGGGCAAATGATCGAAAAGCTCACTTTAGACTGGAGGAAAATTAGCTCCTCTGGCTGGGCAAACTAATCTTTGAAGCATCCAGAGCCGTGATCGCTTTATACCTGTCAAGTTCTAGTCAGGGGTTCCATCGTGACTTCTCAGAAGGACCAAGTCCAAACACTAATTGCTGAAATCGATAAAGTTCTCCAGAAACCTAGTACCCGCTTACCTTGGGTCATGTCTGGAGAGACGACTCAGCAGCGCCGAGTGTTAGAGCGAGTTCGCAGCTATCTTGTCTCTGTACAACAGCGGATGGTTGCCGATGAACTCTCTCAGACTAGAACCAAATCTAATCTATCGACCTACGATATCCAGTATCAACCCACTCAAAATCCTGACTACGTTAGAGCCCCGATCGCGCCAGTTGGCAACAGCCAAGACGAAGCAGCACGGCAGATTCTCCAGGTTGTAGCTCAAGAAATGGATCATCTGCGCTCCAGCCTAACGCAGCCTCTACAGGCAGATTTGGAGGCATTACGGCAACAGCGCGAGGCTTTAGTTCAGGAAATTAGACAGCTAGAGTCACAACGGCATCACTACTCTCTAGCGCAGCAGCAAGCAAATCAGCAGAAAATCATCGGCGAGTTTCTCCAAGTGCTGATGGGGCGTCTGCAAGATAGCTTGACTCAGCAGGTTGCCCAAACTTTATCGAGTCTACAGTCTCAATCAGTTTATGAAGGTCAGTCTACTGAGGCGATCGCTTTAGGTGGCCGCACGGCTGCTAATCAACCTCTGCTAAACCCAGGCCAACGAGTAGAACAACTGCAAGTGTTGCAAGCCCGTTCCGATCAGTTGTTGATGAACCTGGATTCAACTCTGAGTGTGGTGTTTGAAGCCTTACAAAGGAATGTTCAAAGCTATGAGGAGTCGCTTTCCACGGGGTTAGAGCGCATGCATGACCTAGGCCAACAAGGGGAAGTCATGTTCACCGCTTTGGTCAGTCACTTAGCTCAACAATTAGGTCGGGAAGCATCTTCGTTCCTGTACACTATGCCAACTCCAGAGTTGGAGTCGGGTGATGCTACTAGTCCTGAAACTGCGACAGCTCCATTAACCTCGATTTCCCCGGCTGCTGAGTCTAGCGCTACACCTGCTGCTGTATCCCCTAATGACTCACGCACTCAAGTTCCGCAGGGAATTAAACTTGATCCAGCCACTTTAGAGCTGCCTTATGCCGGCGCTGAGCTACGACGCGAAAGCCAGCCGCCGTTAGAGCCACCATTGCTGCCAGAGCTGGAGGATGAGAATTCTCTGGAAGACTTAAACCTAGAGGGCCTTAATCTAGCGGATATTGAGTTGGAAGACGATCTAGACAAGCTGCTGGATGTAGACCTCGATAGCATAGGACTGGATCAAGCTGCTACTCCAACCAATGATTTGCCAGATAACTTAACGCCATCAACCCCTCAGCCTACTCTCCAAAGCTCTGCGGCTACTTCAGCGAGTCTTACAAACGTAGCCCCTACCGCTTCGGAGCTAGAGTTTTTGGCGCAGCTTGATATTGCTTTGCACGACCAAGACGCTGAAGCGGATGTAGCGGATGCCTTGGAGCCAACCACAGGGTTAGAAGATTTAGTTGGATCAACTTCTAGCGCAGAAGCTTTGAGCGCTGAAACGGCGGAGTCCAGCCCGGCAGATGATGATCTTTATGACAGTTTGTTTGGTTCTGATGATTTAGTTTCTGGCTTAGAACCACAGGCGGAAATACCAGGTTTAACTTCTGCTGCATCAACACCTGCAGCAGCTCTGTCAGATACTCCTGAGACCGCTGATCTAAGCGCTGCCTTAGCTGAATCTACGGCAGAATTGCAAGCGCAAGCGTCACCAGACAGCTCTCTCTCCTCTCCACCAACTAGCGATTTGTTCGATGGGCTTGAAGAGGTGGCATCAGAGCCAAGTCCAACTCCTCAGGCTGCGATCGCAGAGGATCTCCCAGCAGACTTATTTTCTGCTGCTCCTGAGCCTGATGAAACAGTGACTACCCTAGAAGATTTCTTGTTTGCAGATGCAGCTGAACCAGTTCCTAGTGATGAGAATCCTGACCTGCTCAGCTTTGATTTGCCGCCCACGCAGGCGATCTCTCCCAGTGCAGTAGCAAGCTCAGTGACAAGTTCAGCAGCTACAAGTTCAGCGGCTATAGACTCTGGAGCACTCGATTCGGAAGCACTAAATTTAGAGGAATTTGGCTCCAGCTTTGCAGATGAGTTGGATGACGCTGATCCGTTAGCTGAATTGGCAGAGTTGCTGGGTGGGGCTGAGGTCGTGGACGAGCAACCGACTCCTACGCCTCCTATGGGTTCTACTACCCCTATGGCTCCGCCTAGCTCAATAGGATTTGAAGTTGAAGATGAGCTACTGCTGTCAGAGCGATCGCTACAGGATATCCCATCGCTGAGTGGACCTGATGCTCATGCTCTGGATGATACCTACATACCAGCAGCGCCAGAAGAATCGCTCATCGCAATTGACGATGACTTAGGCGATGAAACAGCTGATGGCTTGTGGTTGGATGAGAATGTGGTTCAGCAGTTGAATGAAGACTTGTTTAGCTTAGAGGATTCCAACCTTTTTCCTGACTATTCAGGGACGGAGGCTATAGAGACAGAGACTAGCAACGTGGGTGATCAACCACTGCCATCTAGCGACTCATTGACAGCAAAGAACCCAAGTCAGTCACCTGCGTGGGATACTGCTCAGTTTCCTGAGCCTCAGGATTGGGATCGTCTCACCTTGGAAGACTTTGCAGAAACCCTACCGGAAACATTGCCTCCCGTGGAGCCTGAAGCGTCTGTAGAGACGGAAGAGACGGAAGCTCTGTCGAATGACCTCTTAGCTCTTTGGGAGGACGCAGATTTAGAACTACCTGCTGATCCAACGACTGATTTAACCTTGGATGGGTTTGATTTGTTAGCAGACTCTCCTGCGATCGCTCCTCCTACCTCGTCAGATGTTGCAGTTAAGCCGACGGCTTCTGTGCAGCCTATCGATCACCCACCTACAGAACTGGATACGCAGAACTTAACCATAGATGATGCGTTTATGGATTTTCTGGAAGCTGCGAATTCTCCCACGGCAGAAAGTAGCGATCGCACTCTAACGCCTCCTGAAACGTCGAATCTCCAGTCTGACGAAAAAAAAAAGATCCAGTAGAGACACCCGCATCTGATAGGGTGCTAGAGGATCACAACCATTCAGATGAGCTGTTGAACCAAGTATCTCAACCTGCTGGTTTTAATACCGCAGCAGAAGCTGTCCCTGAAACCGTCCCATCTACTACGCCACCCATCGCTGAGCCGCCCACCGGATCTGACGATCAAACTTTGCCAGCCCAGCCTTCAGTCTCAGAAGCGATAGGAGGGGTGAAGCGGAGTTGGTATTTGGGGATTGATTGCGGTACTACTGGTTTCTCGGCTGTCTTGCTCGATCGCGTTAGTCAAAAGCTGTATCCGATTTACTGGCGAGAGCGAGCAGGCCTTGAAGCCGAAACTAAATCTTATCGTTTGCCGACCGCCGTCTATTTGCCAGCTCAGCCATTGACGTCTAATGGATTGTCGGAGACTAGGGTTGCAGTGGGTTCGCAAGCAATAGCGCTGGCTTTACGCGATCGCGACGCCATAGTCGTTGATACCCTAGCCTTGCCAGGAGCAACTGAACTCACACCAGAGTTATTCATCCAAAACATTAAACCGTATCTGAAAGTTGGCATTCCCCATTACGCTACAGCCACCGATAGCTGGGAACCTGTAATTCAATGGTCTGACTACCGCCAAATTCCTCTCAGTTGGTTACAGCAGGCCTTGCAATCATTGTTGCAAACCCTGAATCCAGTTACTAGTAACTCCGATGTCGTTTGTGGTGCCAATGGTCTAGATGCCCCCGCTCTCAAGTCCGCTTTGGCTCAGTTAGAAGGGGTAATTCTTGGCTACCCGGCTAATTGGCCAGATACCTATAACTTTAATTTGCGAGAAGCAGTCCTAGAAGCCAAATTAGTCTCTCGCCCAGAGCAAATTTTCTTTGTCGAAGATGCGATCGCTGCTGTCTTGTCGGAGCTGCGTAATCCTAACCGCTCCCAATGGAAAGGTGGCACCCTGGTGATCAATGCAGGAGCAACCACCAGTGAAATGGTTCTGGTGAATTTACCTGACCATCTCCCTGACTTGACCCATAGTGACTTCAGTCTGCGTAGCCTACCCTATGCAGGCAATGTGATTGACCAAGATATTATTTGCCAACTACTGCATCCCCAGTGGTTTCGGCAATCTCGCACAGCCAACCGGAGCAATGTCGTAGAGACTCAATGGCACTGGCAGGCAGAAGCCTCAGCGTTGGATGGTCTATCTTGGGATAGCTTAGGGTTAGATACTATACCACTGCCCATTCCCGGCGAACCCGACCTGGAAACTCGTCATCGCCTACAACAACGCTTAGAAAGCTCACCCTTAGGCCAAGGGTTGTTGGAAGCCGCTAGGCATCTGAAGCTGATTTTGCAACACGAAGAGCAATTCACGTTTGAGTTGGGTGATCAGCGTTGGATGATTATGCGACGGCAACTGGAAAGCCAAGTATTTCTCCCCTTTATCCAGCGTCTGAACCGAGAATTAAATGTTTTGCTAAGCCAGACAGGGCTGCCGATGCAAGCAATTAATCAGGCAATTTGTACTGGAGGCACTGCTTCTTTGCCTGCGATCGCGCGTTGGCTACGCCAGAAGTTGCCTAATGCCACGATTATTCAAGATACTTACCAAGGCGATCGCAGCTTGAATATAGGCGATAAAACTGCCTATTCAGAAGACATTGACGATGTCACAACTTCTGGAGCCGCCGAACCTAAAACCGCTATTCTGGGCGATCGCTTGGTTTCTTGTAGCCGTGTTGCTTACGGATTAGCAGCGCTGCCGTTGTATCCTCAAGTGCTAGACTTGCCTCGCCAGCAGTATGGCGATTATTTCTTGCTTTTAGAGTTATTGCGAGCTTTTCCTTCTCAGCCTGTTTCGATTGCTGGAATTATGCAGCTTTTGGAGCGCCGAGGCATTAACACTCATGCTTGTCAGTTACATATTCTGGCACTGCTGGAGGGGCATTTACCACCAGGTCTAGTGCCCTTAGAGCAAGATAGAAATTGCCTCACAGAGTCGTCGAAACAATATCTGGACGGACATGCTCTAACTGCCGCTCCCCTCTTTTTGAAGGAGGGTAATCAAGTCTATCGCCCGAATCTAGAGCAATGTCGGCGTTTACAAGAGTACCTGTCTCAAGTGATGGCCAATACCAAACAAACTTTGGAAGAGCCATTTGCTGTTAATTTGAGCTTGGCTGTTGAATAGGCGGGCGATCGCTTCTACAGGATCTCTGCCTAAATGCTCTGCCTCTTTCCGGTTCCTGTAGGCTGCTACTGACCTGTTTACTATCAGTGTTTGGTGTTATGTGCAGTTGAACTTAATCGTTGATTTGCATAAAGGACTTTAGTATCTCTATAAGAGCTATGTTGTTTCAGAGCTTTCGCTGAAGCCGCTTACTCTGGGGCAGGGTTTTTCATACTCGTACACCGCATTACCACAGCGGTAGCACGAGGTGAAGCTCTTAGAACTCTTTAGACTCGCACTTTAACTGAGTTTTTCACTGTAACAACCACATGGGAATTTTATATAACCCGTCATAAGTTCAAAGATTGGACGAACCTCTCTTGTTCTCCTTTCGGTTTGTAAAGGTGCCTTCGTATAGTTACAAGTGAGGACCTTTAGAGCAACTCACCTATCAGCTGTGATTACAACTTCTGATTTCTCTTCTACTAACTTCACCACCAGTGGTTTCACCAAATTTGGTTGTGCTGCTGATGTACACCCATCAGTCAATCATAGAATCAAGCGCTTCCTAGATATTCTCGGTGCATTAGTAGGATTGGTCATGACTGTCGTGATCGCCATTCCAGTTGCGATCGCAATCCAGCTAGATAATCCAGGCCCTATTCTCTACAGCCAGATGCGCTGCGGTTGCCAAGGTCATCCCTTTCGCATTTGGAAGTTTCGTTCGATGGTGGCAAATGCTGAGCAACTGAAGCATTTGGTCACCAATGAAGCTAAAGGTCATATCTTCAAAAACCAAGCCGATCCTCGCGTGACTCGTGTGGGTCGCTTTCTGCGGCGAACCAGTTTAGATGAATTACCCCAGTTTTGGAATGTCTTAATGGGAGACATGAGCCTGGTCGGAACTCGTCCGCCTACCATAGACGAAGTCAAACGCTACAACAAGCGTCACTGGCAACGACTCAATGTGAAGCCTGGTATGACGGGTGAGTGGCAAGTACATGGTCGGTCCACTGTAAAAGATTTTGAACAGATTATTAGCTTAGACCTCCGCTACCAACGCCGCTGGTCTATTGCTTACGACCTCTACCTGATCATTAAAACGATTGGAGTTGTTCTTAATAAGGACGGAGCTTGCTAGATTAATTCCTCAACATTTCTATAACCTAAGGTGAAGATCTGCTGTGCGGCGTCTTCACCTTAACCCTGTTTATTCACTACAGCGAGGAACATCAGTCGGTACGATGGCAGATAGCTAGCTTGGCTCATATTACCGACTTTACACTTTATGACTGTTCCTACCTGGATTACCCTATCTCGTTTACTAGGCGTGCCTTTGCTGCTTTACGGTCTGCACGAGCCTACTCCAGAAGCTCGCTGGTTTTGTGTGGCCATCTTCCTCATTGCCGCAGGAACAGATTGGTTAGATGGTTATTTAGCCCGTAAGCTCAATCAAGTCACAGATTTAGGCAAGTTTCTTGATCCCCTAGTCGATAAACTGCTAGTGCTAGCGCCGTTGCTGGCTTTAATTGAGCTAGGTCAAGTGCCTGCTTGGGGAGTGTTTTTAATTCTGGGACGGGAGTTGGCGATCGCAGGCTGGCGAGTCAACCCAGCTATGACAGGCGGCACTATTACAGGAGCTAACATCTGGGGTAAGCTCAAAACAGTGAGTCAAATTTTAGCGATCGCCCTTTTAATTGCACCTTTGCCTGCTATGTGGAGTACACCTAGTCTGATAGCATTTTGGGTTGCGGTCGGCCTCACTTGGGTCTCGGGTGCAATCTATTTGTGGCCCCAGCAGTCTCAATCTGTTTCTTGATGACAGGCAGCAATTCTTCACCATCGCTTGCTATCAAGACACAACTAGCGATAAAATTGGAGACCGTGTCGAATTAAAGCCAGTCCATGCCAAAACTGAAGACTCGTAAGGCTGCTGCTAAGCGTTTTAGAGCCAGCGGCAGCGGTAAGATCCTGCGCCGTAAAGCTTTCAAGAACCACTTGCTAGAGCACAAAAGCGCTAAGCGCAGAAACCAGCTCTCCCATGTAGCGGTTGTGCACGAAAGAGACGAAGAAAACGTGCGGTTGATGCTTCCTTATCTATAAAAGTTACTAGGACAATAAATCAATGACACGAGTAAAACGCGGCAATGTCGCTCGTAAGCGCCGCAAAAAGATTCTAAAGCTGGCGAAGGGTTTCCGGGGGTCTCACTCTCGCCTCTTCCGTACTGCTAACCAACAAGTGATGAAGGCATTGCGGAACGCCTACCGCGATCGCCGTAAACGGAAGAGAGACTTTCGTCGCCTGTGGATTGCTCGCATTAACGCAGCATCTCGTCAGCATGGCATGAGCTACAGTCAGTTAATTGGCAACCTCAAGAAAGCTGACATTCAACTCAACCGTAAAATGTTGGCGCAACTGGCGGTTCTAGATCCGGCGGGCTTCGGTAGAGTTCTAGAATTGGCGAGTCAAGCAAAGTCAGCCTAAGTAAAAAACTAGGTAAGGCAGCATCAAAGGTGTTTGAGCCGCTGAATTTCTTCAGCAAAGTATCTAGTCTTTGTTTGGTAATTGGGCTGAGTTTAGCAGGTCAATCAGGTAGTGCTGAAACGTTGAAGTCGATTCAACAACGGGGCTACCTGATTGTTGCTGTTAAAGAAAACCTATATCCGCTAGCGTTCAAAAATTCAGCGCAGCAGTTACAAGGATTTGAAATTGATGTGGCTCGTCGCTTAGCTCAAGAGCTGCTAGGTCAGGCAGATGCCATCCAACTTCAGCCTGTTGCTAACCAAGAGCGCCTTCCATCTGTTTTGGCAGGTCAAGCAGACTTCGCGATCGCAAGAGTGACTGCAACTGAGCCTCGCTCTCGTTTAGTGAGCTTTAGCCTTCCCTATTATCTAGATGGCACTGCCTTAGTAACTAAAGCGGCAACAGTCAAGCGACTAGCTGATTTAAACCAGCGTCCAGTGGCCGCGCTGAATGGTTCTAGTACGATCGCCACGGTACGCTATCTGGTTCCTGGCGCTAAATTGGTAGGGGTAGACTCCTACGCAGCGGCATACTCTCTCCTAGAGTCAGGTAAAGTCGTTGCTTTTGCGGCGGATGTCAGTGTTTTGAGCGGGTGGGTGCAGGAATATCCTCAATATCATGTGCTGCCGACTTTGTTATCTGCGGAGCCTTTGTGTGTAGTGCTACCTAAAGGCGTGCAGTACGACGACCTGCGACGTCAAGTGAATAGTGCGATCGCTCGTTGGCATTCTGATGGTTGGCTGCAACAACGAGCCGTCTATTGGGGGCTGCCGTGGGCTAACTTATTGAAGGATAGGGATACAAAACCTACAGAGATGTTGCGTCCCTAATCAGGTAAATTCTATTTAAACCAGATTGCTTAGCGGTGCTCACGCATAACAAATATGGATAGCTTGCTTCCCATCGTCTATTTGTCAATCTTGCTGACTTTGTTGGCAAGCGCAGGCTGGGCGATTCTTCGCCAAGTGCTGAAAACTCGCAAGATTGAAACTTCGATTTCGCGCTTGCAGAATAAGCTGAATAAAGAAAAAGGTACAGCCGAAGAATACTATGAACTTGGCAGTATCTATTTAGAGAAAAATTTGTTTTCTCAGGCAGTCATACAATTGCAAAAAGCCCTTAAATCACCCGATTTAGAGGGAGAGGAAAACACAGCGCTAATCTACAACGCGCTCGGTTATGCCTACTTTGCTCAAGAGCAATATGACTTGTCCATTCGTCATTACAAAGAAGCTCTAAAACTAAGCCCTAATTATGTGACGGCTCTCAATAATATTGGGCACGCTTATGAGCGCAAGCAACTCATGGCTCAAGCTCTAGAATCCTATGAAGAAGCCCTCAAGCTGGACCCCCAAAGCTTAACGGCTAAGCGTCGAGCTGAGTCTCTGAAGAAGCGCTTGGTTTCAACCACAGCAAGTGCTGAAAAATAAAGATTGACGAAGAGCTGCTCTGACGTGCAATACCAAAGCGATCGCCCTGGCTTGAAAGATTAGCTGGGGCGATCGCTTTTTGCCTAGGTTTTTGAATAAGCTAGAGGCTAGAAGGTGAATGTGGTTCGCAAAGCACCAATTCCTACTGTGTCGCTTTCAGGTGCATTACCTGGGTTGAAGAGCACAATCACACCTGGTGTAATCGTAATGTTGTCAGAGACGCGATAACGGTAGAACACTTCTAAGTGAGTTGTTGTACCGGGTTGATCCCCTTCAGTTCCTGCTCCGCCTGCTAGCAAGTTAGGAATGTTCTGACCTGCTGGTAAGTCGCTTTCGGTAATTTTAGGTGGCTGGCCTACATAAATTCCGCCCAAGTTGCCTTCGCCGAACAAGTCGGGGAAGTTGAGGAACGCCATCCAGTTGGTGGTCTCCACATTGCCATCGCGATTAGGAATCCGCGAATTAGTAAAGCCACCCCAACCACCTACGGTAATCCCTGGAGTAGCGCGCCAAGCTACGGTGGCACCAAAAGCATCCGTCTTTAAACCAGACCCAATGGTGACTTGGTCATCACCAATTCCTAAGCCTAGACTGCCAGCGAAGTTAGACCCAGAAGGGTTATAGGAGTTGAGGTAATGGAGCGCTAGGTCAATCGTATCCGTGGGGGAAACCGTCAATTGAGCTCCAGCAGTTGTGGCGCTGCGGCGGCTGCCAAATAAGCCAGCGTCATTGGGGTCGGCAGGGTCACTAGCCGAATAAACACCCTGCAAGCTGATGCGAGGGCTGACTTGCCAGTCGAAGCCAGCACCACCGGTGCCATTACCAATACTAATAATGGGGTTCCGCTGGGCAAAAGCCGAAATTGGGCCTTGACCAGAACTTTCAACTCGGTTAGCTCCCCGGAAAACGTTGACTGCATTAACGCCAACAGGACCTGCAACCACGGCAAGGTTATTGCCAATTAAATGCCGAAAACTCAAGTCACTGATGAGGAATTGGTTATCGCTGTCCAGCTCATAGCCCAGCCTAGTATCGTTACTGAGACGGGGAGCTGTGCTGCCATTGCCAGCGGCTAGCCCAGTTAGCAAGATGCTGCGATTGCTCAGTTGTGTGAACAAGCTCAGCTGAACGTTGTTGATGAAGTTAATGTTTGTTGCTGGGTCTTCTGTATCTTTAACGCCATCGACTGGGAAGAAGTCAGCAGTATTGTCCGTACGGCCTTGGATGCCAAAGATAGCTTGGCCAAACAACTTGGTTGTGGTGGAAAACTGATTCGCTTCCAGTTCAGCCGTGCGAGCTTCTAGCGAATCGACTCGGCCTCTAATGGTAGCGAGTTCAGCAGAGAATTCTTCCTGCAACCGTTGTAATGTTGCTAAGTCTTCTTTCTGCACCAGCTCATCAGTGCCTGCCTGAATCAACTCATTGATCCGGTCTAGGCACGAATTAACCCCAGCCGCGAATTCATAGCGAGTTAACGCTCTGTTGCCTCGGTAGGTGCCATCTGGATAACCCGCGATACAGCCATACCGTTCTACTAAAGACTGTAGCGATTGAAAAGCCCAATCGGTTGGTTGCACATCAGAGAGTTGGGAAACCGAGGTGACTTGAGCCATGCCATCACTGGCAGCTTCTGGGCTTTCCGGGTCTAAAGTGGCAACATCAATCATGCCTGGGCTGTCGTCAGACGGGCTCAAAGCTTGAGCTTGCAGGGTCGCGTCTGCGATCGCTGGGGTGGCGGAGGTCGTAGTGGCTGCATCAGCTGCTAAAGCAGTTATTTGCGTGGTGCGATCGCTAGGCTCACCCTCCTTAACAGACGCCTCAGGAGCCGAGACCTCAAGAGCCGATAAGCGGTTGGCTGCAGCCGCATCTGTACTATCGTTAGTGGCGGCTACAGCTGGAGAGACATTTGCTGTAAACAAGCCTAAAACTGTACACAACAGGGCTAAAGAGACGTTCTTTTCTAAGCCCACTGGGGATTTCATTGTTTTATTCACTCCTTCGAACACCATAAGTGACCAAGCTCTATACTTCATCGTTATCGCCGGTAGAGACTTAGACACACCTCTGCATAAATTTTTTGTCGCTAGAGCCAACAATCAAAAGGCTGCACTCAGTGACGACTCAGTTTTTCAGGAAGTTGATCACTAACCATTTGGAGCATTCCCATCTCGCAAAAAGAATCAAACATTAAACAGAGATGAGATAATCCGCAAACACTTCTTTGAAAAAACTGAGCCAAAACGGCATAAGCTCAGTTTGGGTTGATATAGATTGAACAATCTGCAACCCTCTGTTGCTTTTAGCACCCTAAGTCTTTTCTATCTCTTAGTAATTATCAGTCATGATGTTGACAGTCAGGCAATCTTGACAAAAAAGGATGCTTAAGCTGAGTCAAATTTAAGAGAAATTTTATTTGTGCAAGCAATAATTGGATGGCGTTAGGTTCAAAGCAAGGCGATCGCCAACCGTACCGCTTCTCCTACAGATGACAATCGGGCTGATTCGTTAGCTGTTTGTTCCCAGTGCTTTAAGTGCTCTAGAAAAGCTTTATCTTGCTGAGCCCGCTTGACAATGACCTGACTAATCAGTTTCTTTTGAATTTCTTCTGTAGAAATGCCTTGATGCCTGAGGTAATCCAACAGGTGCTCGACACTGCCCACGAACTGACTGGGAGCCTGTGAAACTAAAATATGCTGAATCTGGCGCACCACCTCTTGGTAGAGCCGCAAGCGTTTGTCTTTGTCCGGTGCGGCAACTGTGGATGGCTGTGCTTGAGGCTGAGGGGTGATGACGGCAGCCTCTAAAGTGCTAGGTCGAGCAGTTATACCTAACAACCCTAAAATTTCCGAGCGCCGAGACAGTACACGCGGCAAAAGCTCAGGATAAAGTTGCAAAATTCGTTGAGCTAAGATTTTGCCGTTTACCGAGCGATCGGTTGTGAGCTTCAGTAAATAGCCGTTGTCTGTTAAGTCGTAGGACTGAATCGTTAAGCGCAGATCAAGGCACTCTAGTTCTACCTGAGCCAGGGTGAAAATTAAGGCTTCCCAGTGCGGTATTTCCTGCCAAACCACTTCGACAATGGCATCGCCACCTTGATACTGACGAGCTAATTCTCCGGGTTCAAAGTCGCGGTTAGTAGGATAACGCTCGGTTGGACTTTTGGTAGTGTAGTTAAACTGGGTAAAAATGTAGCGGCACTCTACCTTGGCTAGATCTGATTCTGCAATGTGCCAGTTATAGATGCAGCACCCTGTGAGTTGAGCTCCGTCCAAGTTAGCCCGGATTAGATGGCTCTCTAGTAAGTAAGCATCGCTTAAGTCTGCTTCACTTAGAGTCGCCTCATTCAAGTAAGCTCCACTGAGATCAGCACGACGCAGGTCAGCACCTCGTAAGTTTGCCTCGGTTAAATCAGCCTGTAAAAGATAGACATCTTGTAAGCTCGCTCGCAGTAAATAGGTTTTCTTGCAACTGGTTTTGAGGAGATAAGCACCACTGAGGTTAGCTCGACTGAGATCCGCACTGTTTAGTACCGCTTCGCTCAAGTCAGCACCAACGAGGGTAACGCGGTGCATATCTGCCTGACTCAAATCTGCCTGCCGCAAACAAGCACCACTCAGGTTAGCTTCAATTAAGTTGGTGCCAACTAATTTAGCCTCCCGCAGATTGGCTTCCTCTAAATGGGCTTCTCGGAGATTGGCTTGGCTGAGGTTGGCACTAATTAAGCTAGCCCGCCGCAGGTTGGCTTCCATTAATTCGGCTGCCACAAACTGAGTGCCATTTAATTTAGCTTTTTCAAGATTAATTTGATCGAGCTTGGCCCGACTCAGATCAGCGCCACTCAAATCACCTTCTTGCAAGGTTGCCCAATTCAGGTCAGCGGCTTGAAGCTGGGCCAGCCGTAAGTCAACCTTGCTTAGGTTAGCTCCGCTCAAAACTGCCTCAGTTAAGGTGCTGCTGCTTAGGCCTGCACTTCTGAGGTCTGCACGTCGTAAACAAGCTCCGGTCAGGTTTGCTCGGTTTAACAAGGCCCAACTCAGGTTTGCGCCTGCAAGATTGGCTCCAGTTAAATCTACGTCTTGGAGGTTAATACCACTCAGCGTGGCACCACTAAGGTCAACGTGGGCGAAGTCACGCTCTCCTTGTTGATATCGACTGATGAGCTCCTGTACTTGCATGTACTTGCGCTGACTTTCACTCCATCATTACAGATTAGGAAGCGAGGCCAAACTAATGCCATGTTTAGTTATGGCAGCCAACGGGGGTGAAGTCCAGCCAGGGGGAGTTGTTCCGGTTGCATTTGCGCTGGGGCTTCAGTTGGACTAGGAGGGGTGACAGGCAGTAGCCAGAGCCGACTCGTCGCGATCGCTTTGCCGTCATCAGTGCGGAGAGAATTGGTTTCAGCGTTGGTTTCCTTAGCGGCTGCAATGGTTTGGTCAAACAGGAAGCCCAAGCCATCAGGAGATAAGTTCATTTGGATGTCTCGTTGGTCATCGGGCAATCGCAACAAGGGTTTTGCCTCAGCAGTTTTTAGGTTGATCGCCACCAAAAAAGGCCGTTCTCGGTATTCGTTACCTGGGATTAGTTCCGTAATTAGGCTGTAGAGGACTTGCTTGGTGGGATCAAACTGAGCGCTCAAAATAGACCCTTCAGTTTTTAGCACCTCTTTTTGAATGCCTTGGTTGGTGACTAAAAAGAGTGATTTGGTGTAGTTGGTGTTGAATTTCACCATTGCCGCCGCCGAACCGTCCTGAGTAAAGCTCAAGACCATGCCGAATTTGGGTAGAAAATCTAAAGGATCGGCTTGGGGTTGTAACGGTAGAATCGCTAATCCCTGTCCTTGCGCAAAAGCTAAAGCACTACTATCCGGTGTGATTAAGAAGTCACCACCGGGCTGGGTTTTGAGCGGTTGAGGGGCTGCTCCTTCCTTGAGAAGCCAGAGCCCAAAGTCACCAGGATTGCGTTGGTTGACTCGCTGAATCACGATGGTTTGGCCGTCTGGGGAGAGGTCAAACTTAAGGTTCTGGTACTCCTTGCTATCGAGGACGAGCTGGAGCTGACCTGCCTTGGCGGGTTCTCGGATCGGTTTACCAGGAGAGGCGAAATGCATCCCCGTCGTGACGGTATACAGTTTTTGATCGAGGGTTCCTTGACGATTTGCCTGCCGATCAGTCGCTGCAAATAAAATCCGATCGCCTTCTGGATAAGCTTTGAAGTCCATCACTACCAGATTTTTTGAGGTCAGGACTCGCTTCTGCTGTTGCGATAGGTTGTAGAGAATCAACCGTCCTTCCTCTTCTCCTTCCACGCCGATGTAAGCAAAGGCGCGATCGCGAGTCCGAAACTGGCCTAAAAATGGTTGAATTGACGCTCGATTTGTACCTTCTGCGGTAAAACGGTCTTGAGCATCCTGCAACTGAACTTGGTACTTGGTGCCGTAAGGGGCTGGCATGGTTAAGGTGTAGGCCATGCGGCGACCTGCCCAACTAATTTTGCCAGGGAGAGGCGGCTCTAGTTTCAAGTTCTTTTCTACACTGGCCTGCTCCATGGGGCGGCTGAAGGTGAGAATAAAAGCTGTATCCTCTGCCCCAATTTGCTTGTTTTGCCAGTTAAACTCCCGAACTTTGGGGGCGGAGCGATCGCCACTCCACAGGAGTAAGACGATCAGGATCGCCAGCACGAGCATCAGCGCGATCGCCACGCGGTCGAGAGGTTGGGGAAATGGCTTGAGAGGTGCGGTGGAGTTCGCCTTCTGCATAAAAGCTCGTTGCTAAAATGTAGCGATCGCGTCGATTGCGGGATAGTGATTCGTGGATTACACTTTAACACCCTTAGGAGCCGACATCTTTGTGGTCCGGGGCTTGCTGGATGCCAGCATCTGCAAACACATTTTAGAGGTGGTGAACTGCCATCAGTTTCAAGCGGCAGGAATCGAAGTGGCAACGGTGAATGCCCAGATTCGCAGTAATGATCTGCTGTCCCTAGATAGCCCAGATTCGTTGTTGCACTCTACTCATCAACTTTTGCTGGCTCGAATCGCTGTAGTTCAACAACTATTACTGCAACATTATGATGTTGCCTTCCCTCACGCGGAAGCTTGCTCAATTTTGCGCTATCAACCAGGTCAGTACTACAAGCGCCATGTCGATAACTTATTGCTGAGCGATCGCTTTGAGGAAGTAGCTCAAGGCGTGCCAACTCGCGATATCAGTATTGTGGGCTATCTCAATGAGGACTTTGAAGGCGGAGAAACGTTTTTCGATCGCCAAAACCTAAAAGTAAAGCCTGAAACTGGCAACGTTTTGGTATTTCCGTCTTACTACACGCATCCCCATCAGTCCTTGCCAGTCACACAAGGAGAAAAATATTCCTTCACAACTTGGCTTTTCCACTAGCTCAGGCTTGAATCCAGCTTGTACTGATTTTTGTTTAGTAGTCGTACGGATTCTTAGGTTCTGGGATTTTCTTAATCGATTTAGGCTGAATTGTTAGTTGACGTTTTCCAGCGAGATCTTCTGTGATCATCTGCCCTTCGATTTCTAGCCAGGTGTCCACTGGGTAATCTTTGCGGCTTTCTTTTAGCTTCACTGGCAAACTGACTGGATACGCATCAGCAGCACAGCAGGTAATGACAAAGCGAGATAGCAGAAAATACTGCTCTGGCAGTTCCGGTGCATGGATGACAAAGCCTTGGACTTTTACCTTTTGGCCCGTGTAAGCATCTGGTTCTGGATACACGTTAAGCGTGCGCACCCATTCAATCAGCGATCGCGATTCAGAGTTACTAGAGGCTCGAAAAGCCTGAGGTTGAGCCCTGGTTAAAGTAATTGCATCCCCGACTCCGCGTTGGATAGCAGTCTGGCTGGCGAAAGCGCGGGGTGTGACGACAAAACCCAAGATAGCGGTGAACAGCAACAAGGTACTACTCCAACCCGGTGGAAAGAGTGACAGGTGCTGAGTGGTTTGGACTGGAATCGCTGCATTGCGCCGCTGAAATGATTGGGGTAAAAGCGTCAGGGCTTTGCCGCCGCCAATCAACAGCAAACCAATGCCACCAGCGATCGCTAGCCAAGTGTAGTTGGGATGAATTAGCAGACTGAGTTTTCCGGTGAGCCAGTACTTGAGCAGCAAAATGCCCCAAGCACTAATCGCCACTACGTCGAGCCAGGGGGAAAATAAGCGGCGACGTTGCTCACCACTGCGGGGACGGCGGCCAGAAGTAGACTCAACTGACATGCAAGTTAATGAAGAGGGTAAACAAAAAGGTTAACTGCGCAGCCAAAGCAAAGAGGTAAATGACAGCTCTAGCCTGAAAAATAGACAGCATCAGACCCAGACCTTTCAGGTCAATCATGGGTCCAAAAACCAGAAAGGCTAACAAAGAGCCACTAGTAAATGCAGAAGCAAAGGACAGAGCGAAAAACGAATCTACTGTAGAGCAAATGGAGACCAAACCCGCCATCAGCATCATGGCAATAATGGAGGTAACGGGACCTTGGCCTAATCCCAAGACCACCTCTCGCGGCACAAACACTTGAATAAGAGCTGCGATCGCACTGCCTAGAATTAAGACTCCGCCTAACTCTCGCAGTTCTTGCACCGTATTTTCCAACAACAAATACAAGCGATCTGGTAAAGGCTTACGCATGGTGGCTGCTGCGACCATTGATGCCTGCAACTCGGTGGTGTCTATGCGGATCGGTTGACCGATTTGACCCAGCAAAAAAGTCCCTGATTGTAACAAAGGCGAAACCCCACTCTCCGCCTGGCTTTCTTTGGGCTCGCGCGGTACTGGCATAGCCCTGGCTACCGCAGGCTGTAATAAAGGTCGTAGATCGGCTTGAGCGCTAAAGACCCAGCCAATGATGGTCGCGATCGCTAAGGACAGACCCACTCGCAAAAACACAATCTCTGGTTGGTCGCGAAAAGCAATCCAAGTTGACCAAAACACGATGGGGTTAATGGTCGGAGCTGCGAGCAAAAAACCGATCGCCACTGGAGCAGGAGCCCCCTGCATAAGTAAGCGTCGAGCGACTGGGACGTTGCCGCACTCGCAAACTGGAAACAAGAAACCTACACAACTGCCCGCAAAAGCTCCCAATAGAGGATTTTTAGGCAAAACTTTGATCAGTTTGCGCTCATCCACAAAGAACAACAGCAAGCCAGAGAATAGTACTCCCAATATCAGAAAGGGAATAGCCTCGACTAACAAGCTTAAGAACAGCGTAAAAGCACTGTTCAATTGGTTTAGATCCATGCGCCTCGTTCACTCCTCAGATTGAAGAGCGTGATCCCAGTCATTTTATCGGAATCGTTTAGGAATTGAGTTGAGTATCTCACGATCAGTAAATGCACAGGTGCTAAAAGAGGATCGGGAAGAAACGAGCTTTAAAGCAGCCATTTAGACAATCTGTCAATTGTCACACTAGAAAAGGCAGCAGGCTGGGAATAGTAAGAGAAGTAAGCACAAAAATGTCTTGCTTAGATCCGGTGCCGCTAACGATCGCCAAAAGCTATGTCCTAAGTAAGACCGAAGTAGCTACTTTACCACTTGTGAAAGATTGTCAAAGTTTATGAAAAAAGGAAAGCTAGTAAGAAGCATGTGGTAGTAATAAGTCAGAGAAATAGCTACTTGAATTTTGATCAGAAATAATACTTATTTTCAGGGTGTATTAGGGTAACGAATTTAACTTAGTTGAGTTAAATATTTATTGAATCAGGCGATTCCAGTAGCGATCTAACTAATTCCAAAACTACCTTGCTACCGTTGAGCCGTCACGGAGAGCCTGTCTTTGTCAGACCAATCAAGGAACTGACACAGCTTGTCTAGTCTGCTTACGGAATTCTCCGTAAGTTAACTGTAGAGCCCAGGTAGTGCATCAAAAATTTAAAATACTTATGTTCTCCTTCCTGAAGTCACACACCGAGTTGTCTCAGCCCCTTGCACCACCCACAAGCAGACATCATTTAGTTCGGGCTACCGCTGCTGAAGTTACCCCTTTAAGACTAGGACCAACGCAACTTGATTTTGAAGATTTAGTGGAGTTTGAGCGGGTAGAAAATCAGTATTCTACTTTAGGAGTTCAGTTTTGGGGTGCGATCGCGATTCGGCCCTCTAATCCGATCTTTGTACCCAGTTCAGGCTGCTTAGTTTTGATGCCTTCCACGTTTCAAGCTGGCATTCAGGCTCAGTTTTGCCGACCTGTCGCAATCGTGCAAGCTTTGGTCAGCGGCACTCGGCCAGTTACCCTTACGGCTCTAGATAGTAATGGTGTCGTCTTGGAGCGTGTGAGTATTGGCTCTTACCGATACTTGTGGGCCGATGGCCAAGCGGAACTAGCGCCCCTCCCCCAACAGCCGCTGCAATTACAAACCCCAGGAATTGCGAGCATCCTGTTTGAATCTGATGCCCCTTTCACGTTGGACAATTTTTTCTTTAGCCAGCCTTAACTGCCTTGGAGTTAAGGCTAGTGAGTAGCCGTAGACTGGCAAGCAGAAACAGGTAATACTATTCGAAATTCGGCACCCGCTCCAGGTTGACTGCAACATTGCAGACGACCCTTGTGCCCTTTAACCACAATTTGATAGCAAATTGACAGTCCTAATCCTGTTCCTTTGCCCACTTCTTTAGTCGTGAAGAAGGGGTCAAAGATGCGCTCCTGTAACTCTAGAGGAATTCCTGGGCCATCATCTCGAATTGAGACAACTACGCGATCGCCTTCATGCCAAGTCTGAATGGTGATATTTGCTTTTTCCCCAGCGGCATCTAAAGCATTGGCCAAGAGATTGAGGAAGACTTGATTAATTTGTCCTGCATGGCACTCTACCAAGGGGAGCTCGCCATAGAGCTTGTCAATTTTGACGCCTGTTTTAACCCGATGCTGCAAGATTAGGAGAGTGCTTTCAATGCCCTCATGCAGGTCAACAGACTTGCGCTCTGCTTCATCTAATCTGGAAAAATTACGCAGAGTTAAAACAATCTCTCGAATGCGCTTGGTACCTTCCTCCATAGAACTAATGAGCTTAGGGAAGTCCTCCCGCACATAACCAAGCTCTTGCTCAGCAATCAACTCTGCGATCGCCTCTGGAGGATTGGGACAACAGTCTTCGTAAAGGGCGATCGCTTGATTTAAGGCAGTGGTATAGCGTTGGGCATAGGGCAGATTGGCATGAATAAAGGTGATGGCGTTGTTAATTTCATGAGCAACTCCCGCCACCATTTGTCCTAAGCTAGATAGCTTTTCACTCTGAAGCAACTGCATTTGTGTGGTTTGCAGTTCTTCTAGCGTCGCTTTGAGCGTTTCGGCCTGAGCTTGCGACTGAGCTGCGGCTGTTTGTACTTGAGTATACAGTTGAGCTTGCTGAATCGCGATTGCGACTTGGTCAGCTAATTTCTGTAATAATTCGGTTTCCCAAGCTTGCCAAACCCTAGGTGCGCCACACTCCTGCGCAATTAAGAGCCCCCATAACTTTGAGCGAATAACGATGGGAACAATCAAATTGGCCTTGACCTGTAATCGCTCCAAAAATCTGACATGGCAAGGGTCTAAACCAGCTTGAAAAATGTTGTGGATAGCACGAACGCGGCCTCCCTGATATTGCTGGGCATATTTGGCCGAGAAGCAGTTGTCTTGGCTCAGTTGGCCCAATGCCGATATCCAAGGGCTAATGACTTCCTCTACAACGACTTCGCCTTGCCAGTTGGCATCCAAAAACTGGTAGATTACCACCCGATCGGTGTCAAGTAAGTGCCGCACTTCTCGCACTACTGTCTGCAGGATGGTCTGTAAGTCCAAAGTGCTGCGAATTTGATTCGTGACTAAGCGCAGGAGAGATTCCTGCTCCACCTGTCGCCGGGTTTCACTATATAGCCAAGCTTGATTGATGGCGATCGCCAACTGACTGCCAACGCCTTCCAGCAGTTCCATTTCCCAAGGCGTCCATTCTCGCTCGCGATCGCACTGATGCAGCCCAATAATGCCGTTGACCTTGCCTTGGTAACGAGTTGCCAAAGCCATCATGGAGCGAATTTGTAAGCCCTGAGCCACTTCCCTAATTTGCTCGGTTAAGCCTGGAAACTCTAGAAAGCGAGTGACTGCTAAAGCTCTAGGCTGGGCAATCAAGGCTTGTAAGTGAGGATTATCTCTGAAGGGGATTTTGCTGCCGAGTTGAGAGGGATAGTCGCCTTGGTTATACTCCCCCATCGTTGTCAGACTATCTTCCTCATCTGGCTCAACGACTAAAATACTAGCTCTGCTACATTTCAGGGCTTGGCCTAGTAAACGACAAGCAGAATTTAAGATTTCTTCTAAATCTAAAGTGCTGCGAATTTCATTACTAATTTGATTAATCAGCTTAGAGAGTTGAACTTGCTGCTGTAGTTGTTGCGTTAAGTTTTGATGGCGCTGACGTTTATATAGTTCTAGCTCCAATAGCTCACCTTCAGCAGGATGTGTCCCATTATTCTCCAGAGAAAATGCTTGACAATGTGAATGAAGAGGAGAGCTATTGACTTCAGAGGACATAAATTCTCAACTGCTTTTGCGGCTTTAGGTCTTGTAAACAACGAATGAATAAATTTGACTAAAAGCAGGCTTTTAAGGAATTAAATGTTTTACTAGTTCTTCTAAACAAAGCAATAGACGCTGAAATAGCGTATTGGTTGCTCAAATTATTAAAATTAGATCAATCTAATCAAAATAAATTTTCGTCCTACATCTGTCGTAGGACAGAAGAGGTCTGTGGTGTTCAAAATCACAAGAGGCGAGCGCTGCTTGTGCTAACTCTCTGTATTTTTACTTAAGTAAATTGAGGCGATATCTAGTGGAGATGCTGGTGGAGATGCATAAAGAACAGATTCACTCTTACAAAGAGCTTGCCTTTATCCAGTCTAGCTAGTTCATCGGCAAATTAGACGCACCCGAGATCTAAAACCAATCGCTAAATGGAATAACCGGAAAGCTAAAGAGTCTGCCCTATGGAAAAAATTCTATCGCTTTTGCTTAAGTTTTGGGAATTTATAAGGATCTAAAAGTAATTACTTTTTAGGCTTTAATCAAGAATTTTTTTTAGATATTCCAATCCTTAAGCTAGTTCCTAAGAACAGGTTCCAGTTCTTAAGATAGAAGTTTATGGGTGCTGCAACGGTACAAGTTAGTGATCCTCAAATGCTTCAATCAAGATTCAGGCAGCCTAATTGGAAATCCATCTACCCTTTGGTAGAAGCAGCAGTCATTAATCTCGCCTCAGCAAACTCCCTATTACAACAGATTGTAGAAGCGATCGCCGCTGAGCATCAAGTTGAGTGTCTACTCTGGACAGGGTTTGACCCTGAAGTAGCTGAGGGCATTCAAGTCTATGGCACAGATCGAGCTTTGCAAAGCTTGAAACAGGAGCTGAGTTTAATTCCCACTCTAGCCGAGACTCCCGGACTGATTTTAACTGCTCCGCCAGCCTCGGAGTCAAAGATTCAGATTTGCTATCTGTCAAAGTCACCTCAATGGTTGTTAGATCAACAGCACCTCTCACACGCCGCTAGACTGTTTGGGGAAAGCTTGATTGTGCCTGCTTGGAATGGCGATCGCCTCCGCTTTGTCCTGCAATTGCAGCGCCATTTACCGCAAGCTGCTACACATTTACCTGCTGTAGAGACAAGGCGTAAGCCATTTTTGCGCACTTACTTTAACCCTAAAGCGCCTACCCCTCAGCCTACGGTTGCAGCCGCTCAAGCATGGATGGTTGAGGAAGTTGAAACGCTAGAAGTGATTTGCAGCCAGGTAGTATTGGCGCTGAATGCGCTGCACTGGCGGGAGCGTCTTGAACAATCGCGGCAACAGGCGGCCCTGGTGGGTCGAATTGTACGGTTGCTGAACTCCAGCCTCAACCCCAATGAAATTGTGGAATGCATTGTGGCGGAGTTGGGCCAAGGGTTGAACAGCGATCGCTGCATTTTAGTAGATCTGCGAGGCGATCCAGTCCACATCTTGGCTGCTTGGGACCATCCAGAGCGCTGCTTTCAGCCGCTAGAGAATCGCCATATCGCCCGTGATCTATGGCAGGACACAGTTGAGATGTTTCTCCAAGGTGCGGCTTCCTATCTGGAGTTAGAACTGAGCCAACAGGAGTCTGACCCGCTATTAAATTGGTTACGTGAAATTCAAGCGTTTGCTGCTTTAATTGTGCCGCTGTTTGTCCAAGATGAGTTTTTTGGGGCGGTCCTGCTGTTGTCTTACGAAAAGGAAAGAGTTTACGAGCTAGATGAACTCCAGACGATTCGACAGGTAGCAGACCAGGCTGCGGTAGCTTTGACCAATGCCCAGCACTATCAAAGCCTTTGGTTTAAGCAGGAAACTCTACGCTTGCAAAATAATTCCTTACAACTGGAAGTTATCCATGATGAGTTGACGCAATTGCTAAATCGGCGATCGCTAGAGCGGGAGCTGGCTCAACTCAGTGCTCCTGCCCAGTGGAGCTTGCAGCCGCCCTTCAGTGTGATTGTGTGTGATATCGACTACTTCAAGTTGATCAACGACTCTTATGGTCACTTAGTGGGGGATGAGGTGTTGTACAGCTTGGCCCAACGACTGCAAAAACAGCTACGGTTTGGCACATCCGCTTATCGGTATGGGGGTGAAGAGTTTGTCATTCTGCTAATGGATGTGACGATAGACAGAGCCTTTGAAGTCGCTGAGCGGTTGCGGCTGGCGATTCGCTCCACCGCTTTCGAGACCACGATTGGACCGTTGGAAATTAGTGCTAGTTTTGGCGTGGCTCAGCAAGATCCAACTAGCGATCAAGATGCTTGGGATACGGTACAGCGAGCTGACCGAGCTTTGTATGAGGCGAAGCGTCAAGGTCGCGATCGCGCCATCGTGCTTTAGACATCCGTAAGTGCAAATGCTAGAGTTGAGCAGTTTAAAGAAACAGCGATCGCGAGAGTGTCTTTGGAGGCGAATTTGAGCATGGTTCACCCTTCCTCTGTGCCAGCAACCGACTCAATCAAATTTGGTACAGACGGTTGGCGAGGTGTAATTGCCGCAGACTTTACATTTGAGCGTTTGGCACTTGTGGCACCGATTGCAGCTCAGGTTCTAGCTCATGTGTATGGGGCGACGGGTAGCCGCACGATTATTGTGGGGCACGATCGCCGCTTCTTATCGGAAGAGTTTGCTCGTACGACTGCCGAAGCAGTGCAATCCGCAGGCTTCGATGTCTTGCTAACCAACACCTACGCGCCTACGCCTGCCTTTAGTTGGGCCGCCAAGCAAGAAAATGCTCTGGGAGCCTTGGTGATAACAGCCAGCCATAATCCGGGTAGCTACTCTGGCTTAAAAGTCAAAGGAGCGTTTGGAGGCTCAGTATCTCCAGAAGTCACCAAGCAAATTGAAGCCTTGCTAGCAACGCCACCCGCTACAACTACTAATTCGCCTGGCACTATCCAAAGCTTTGATCCTTGGCCGAGCTACTGCGAAGCGATTCGCCAAAAAGTCGATATTGCTCTGATTCAAAATGCGATCGCCCAAGGCAACCTAACTGTTTTTGCGGACGTGATGCATGGAGCCGCAGCGGGTGGCTTGGCCCAGATTTTGGGCATGCCGATTCACGAACTCAACAGCGATCGCGATCCGCTCTTTGAAGGCGGCGCACCCGAACCGCTACCGCGCTACCTCGACAAGCTTTTTCAACAAATCAAAACTCACCGAGCTGCTAATTCAAATCTGGCGGTTGGATTGGTTTTTGATGGAGATAGCGATCGCATTGCTGCGGTTGATGGCCAAGGCAACTTCCTCAGCTCTCAAGTGCTGATTCCGATTTTGATTGATCATCTGACTGCTCGTCGGGGCTTCAAAGGCGAAATCGTCAAAACAGTCAGCGGCTCCGACCTCATCCCCAAAGTGGCGGCTCTGTATAACCTGCCTGTATTTGAAACAGCGGTGGGCTACAAATACATTGCCGATCGCATGATGGAAGCACAAGTGTTGCTGGGCGGCGAAGAATCGGGTGGTATCGGCTATGGACATCACATTCCCGAACGAGATGCCCTCCTATCTGCTCTGTACGTTCTAGAGGCGATCGCTCAGTCTGGGTTGGATCTGGCAGATTTCTACCGCCAGTTACAGGAAAAAACTAACTTCACCTCTGCTTACGATCGCATCGACTTGCCCTTAGCAAGTATGGCTGTGCGATCGCAGTTGCTAGAGCAGCTACAAAATTACCCCTTGACTGAAATTGCCGGACAAGCTGTGATTGATTGCAATACTGCCGACGGCTACAAGTTTCGCTTAGCTGATCAGCGATGGCTCATGATTCGCTTTAGCGGCACCGAACCTGTCCTCCGCCTCTACTGTGAAGCCGCAACCCTCGCCCAAGTTCATGAAACTCTTGCTTGGGCCAAAAACTGGGCCAACTCCTTTTAATGACCTAACCCCCAACCCCTTCTCTATCAGGGAAGGGGAGAATTGTTGTTTCTGCCTGACTTATTATCATGAGACCCCTGATTGTTGCTACTGGCAATCCTGGCAAGCTGCGGGAAATGCAAGAATATCTGGCTGGTTCCAATTGGGATTTGCAGCTCAAACCAGCCGAACTCGACGTGGAAGAAACTGGGGACACCTTTCTCGCCAACGCTTCTCTGAAAGCAGCGCAAATTGCTCAAGCTACGGGAGAATGGGCGATCGCGGATGACTCCGGTTTGGAAGTGGAAGCCCTAGAAGGCGCACCCGGCGTTTACTCGGCCCGCTATGGCCAAACCGATCCAGAACGCATAGAGCGGTTGCTGATTGAACTCGGCAGTGAACTCAATCGCCAAGCTCAGTTTGTCTGTGTCGTCGTCGTCGCCCGCCCAGATGGTTCGATCGCCCTGCAATCAGAAGGGGTGTGTCGGGGAGAAATTCTGCATGCTCCTCGCGGTACGGGTGGATTTGGCTATGATCCAGTGTTTTACGTGCCAGAAAAGCACCTCACCTTTGCGGAAATGACCCCAGAGGTGAAGCGATCGCTCAGCCATCGCGGTCAAGCCATCGCAGCTTTAATTCCACAACTGCGATCGCTGAAAGCAGACTGAGTTGCCCAAAGCAATAGGCTGCTTCTAAATGTTATAGACAAAAATAAGGTTCACCTTCTGAGGTGAACCTTAAACTTTAATGCCCTGAGGAAGCCGATTGCCAGCCGTGCTCAGATTGCTTCGAGGTTCTTTTCCCCAGTCCGAATGCGGATGATTTGTTCCACTGGTGAAATAAAGATTTTGCCGTCCCCAATTTCACCCGTCCGAGCAGCGGTGATGATCTTCTCGACCACCATGTCAACCTGGTCGTCCTCAATCACAATTTCCACTTTGAGCTTTTGCAAAAACTCAACCGTGTACTCGGAACCGCGATAGCGCTCAGTTTGCCCCTTCTGTCGTCCAAAGCCTCGGACTTCAGAGACAGTCATGCCAACAATGCCAGCATTCACTAAAGCAATTTTGACTTCGTCCAGCTTAAAGGGCCGAATAATAGCTTCAACTTTTTTCAAGTGCTTAACTCCTCAGACCGTTTTTCTACCAATTGACCAGCATGACACTTTCTATCACCGCTCAAACCCATACTTTTGTATCAAAAAATACATTTGTTTGGGCAGGCATCGCAGTACTTAGCTGTACTTTATAAGACTTGACGTTGTCAACAAATTTTATCGTCTGACTAGAGAATTAGTCAGGCCTATTTATCACTGAGGCGAATTGAAGCAGCTGCAATACATAGCTACCTACCACTATCTAGTTAACGGCTAGGTAAAAAAGGACGCACAATCAAGAAGCCTGCCCCAAACGCTGAGACAACAATCAGAAAGATGACTGCTGCTAACCAAAAACCACCCAACTCGGGTGATTGCTCCCCTTGGGGACTACGACGAGGCCGTGTTTCTGCTTGCTCAGTAAATAGCTTTTCTGGAACCACCGTAGGTTCGGCTGGCTCTGGCCGAGGATTAAAACTCCGGGGCATGGATCGAGCAGGTTCAGGGGTGAAATAACCCGACTCAACCACAATATCGGGTCTGGTATACGCTACTTCAGCCATAACACTGCGACTGAGAGGTTGCTGGGAACCCGCTACCTTTTGTAGCTGCAAAGCAGACTGAACAACTTTGTCAACTTCTGTCCGTAGTTGTTGATTTTGCTTGGCTAAATTTTGATTCTGATTGTTAAGGGAGTCGAGCATGGCGCGGGTGGCTTGCAGCTCGGCAGCCAACTCGCGGTATACCGAAATAGGCACCGAGGGAGCATAACCATTAGCTGTAGCTTGCCCAGTGTAACTAGAGGCCGTAACGTTGCGCATTGGTGGCTTAGTATTGAGATGGGATGTCATAGGGTTGAGCTGAAATCCTACAGGGCAGCGTCGGTCAATTAGTCGATTGATCTATGCCCCAGAATAGATGAAATTAGAGCAATCTAACAGCGATTCGTCAAGGAATTCGCTACAAATCTGCAAATTCAGCCCGCAAACTCAGATCCATCCATTCGTCAACGTTTGTCTTTGCATGACTATGAATCACTCTCCAGCCTCTCCAGATATGGTATCTGAGCCTGATGCGATCGCTGAATCTGCATCTCAGGTGAAGTACGGAGAACGGCAAATCGCTGAAGGACAACTGATCACTTTTCCCAATCCTCGGCTGGGACGACGTTACGATGTCAGCATCACCTTGCCAGAATTTACCTGCAAGTGTCCGTTTTCGGGATATCCTGATTTCGCTACGATTCACATTACCTATGTACCTGATCAGCGCGTGGTAGAGCTAAAAGCGCTGAAGCTGTACATCAATAGCTATCGCGATCGCTATATTTCCCACGAAGAATCGATCAACCAAATTTTGGATGATTTCGTCGCCGCTGCTGACCCTCTAGAGATCAGAGTTAAAGGTGACTTTAATCCCCGCGGTAATGTCCACACCGTAGTGGAAGTGCATCACCAAAAGGATCATTGAAGTTAGACAATGAGGGCAACCCTTGTGGTTGCCCCTACCGCATATCAACTAATGTCCGAATTTTTAGCGGGCTGATGGGGTGAGGGCTTCAGCAGCGATCGCAGGCTTAGCAGGTGCAGAGGTAGGTTGACTCAGGCGATCGAGAATTTCTAGCAACTCCCGCTCAAAGGCAACTTGCGCCCGATTAGTTCTGCCACCGACATAGAAGCGTCCCTCTTTCTGCAAAGCCCAAACTTGCGAGTGAGAGACATAGCTCATCATGACGCTCAACATTAGCAGCCCAAACCCAGCGTAGACCGCAGGAATTCCTGGGTCAGCCTTGATTTGCAAACCTGTACTGCCAATTAAATCCACCACAGACAGCGTGACGCCATTCACATCGACCGCCATGCCAGAGCGAACAGTGGCAACAAGCTTGCCTTGAATGTCGTAGATCAGCAGCATGCCTTGTAAATCTTTAGCTACAAGGGACACGCCAGCGCTTAGATCTGGTTTAGTGGGCACCCAAGTTCCCCAAATACGGCCTGCACCGCCTGTTTCTAGCTTACCCATGGGTAAGCGAAATACCGGACTTTTGTTGAGTCGGACTTGAGCGGCGGCGATCGCCCAATCCGCCTGATACAAAGTCACGCCTTTGTGCCGCAATGGCTCGTTCACATGAATCGTCTTACGCTTAATTTCCTGTCCTTGACTATCCAGCACCGACAAGTCTGAATAAAACTGATCAATCGCGCCCTCAGGCGTATAGTCAATCCAGAAACGATTCACCCGAACTGACCAATCTTTCGGCACCTGTGCCCCCGCCCAAGGCCCCGCATCGACAATGTTTTGAATTTTAAACGTGGCTCCACTGGGAATCATTTCTTGAGCCATAAAGCCAGTCATAGCTCCCCAAATAGCCCCCCCCAAGATCAGCAACATGCTGGCATGCACCACAATCGGCCCGATGCGTCCCACTAAGCCTTTGCGGGCATACAGCTTTTCTCCCTCTTGAAAAACTTTGTAGCGTTGCCTTTCTAAAAGAGGAACTAAAGCTTCTAAAGAGCCAGTTTCCAACTCCGCGCTGAGCGCTAACTTTTGAAACTGGCGGGGCTGCTCATAAAATTTCCATTGTCGTGCCGCTTTCAGCGCCGGAAATTGGCGAGTAAACGTACAAGCGGTCAGACTGCCCCCAAACAAAATAAGGATCGCCAAAAACCACCAAGTCCGGTAGACATGATCCAACCCTACCGTTAACAGCACTTTCCAAGAGAGAAAGCCAAACAAAGCTGGGTCTTCGGGATAGTTCGCTTGATAAAAAGCGCTCGATTGGCCTTGCTCAATTACAGTACCGGAAATACTCGCCACCGCGATCGCTAAGAGCAGCACAATGGCCAACCGCAAATCTGCTAGCAGCGGCAGCAATTCTTTTTGAAAAAAGCGTTGAGGACCAGTCCTTAAATCCAAAATTTTGGATAGAAATGTATTGTCTGTAGTCATTTCTAAAAGGTTGCGGTGGGCAGAAAACGGAATAGCAGCGAAAAAACTCCAAATCCAACCAGTAAGGCTCCACTGGCAGGGGTGATCCAACTAGACCAGCGGCGGAGTTCCAGTAACTTTTTGATTGAAGCTGTGAAGGTGCCTGCCAAAATTAGCGGGGCTGAATAACCCACTGTATAAGCTAACAGCAGCACACCTCCCATTACGGGATTGTGAGTAGTAGATACCCATCCTAGTAAAGTAGCGAGCACTGGAGTGCTACAAGGAGAAGCCACCAAACCAAAGGTTAAGCCCAAGAGATAGGCGCGGACACCAGGCGGTAAATCTGAAGGAATTAGTGCAAATCCATCAAATGAAGGTAGTTGGAGCGGCAGGGCTTCTAGAAGATTCAGCCCCATAATGATGGCGATCGCACTGACAACGATAGGTAAGCCAAGACCAATTTGGCCATAAACTTGACCGAGAGCGGTTGCGGCAATGCCCAAACCTGCCAACGTGGTAGCTAATCCTAGGGAAAACCAAGTCGATTGCAGAGCTGCCTGCCAACGGCTTTTGGCTTCGTAACCTCCGATGTACCCAATGGTAATCGGCAGCATTGACAGCATGCAGGGAGTCAAACTAGTCAGGAGCCCAGCTAGAAAAATGACTACAATACTCGTCACCGTCAGATGGGTCAACTGCGTCGAAACGAGACGGTTGGCAAATTGTTCTAGTTGGTACAGTTGGGTCCGCAATAATTCAATCATGCTGAAGCTGGCTCAGTTCGCTCAAACGCTATCCTCATGATCTTATTATCGAGGTTTCCTTGAGCTAAAGGCCAGAGATTATGTGAGTGATGGCTCAATGCACTGTTCAATTAGCTTCTAGCCGAAAGTCGCTGTTCTGGCAGCGAGACAACTTCCGCCTCACTACTTTCACGCGCTACCCGAATTAATAACCCCGCCGCTAATAGGCTAGCGATCATAGAACTACCGCCGTAGCTAAACAACGGAAACGGTAATCCTGTCGTGGGTAGAGCGCCCGTTGCCACCCCGATGTTTAAGAGGGATTGCCCCACCATTAAGATCACCGCTCCGATCGCGACCAGTTGATGGACAATCTTGCGGGCTTTCAGGGCAACAAACAGACCCAACGTGCCGTAGATTGCCAGAAGCAACAACAACAGCAAGCTACCCATAAAGCCAAATTCTTCAGCAAACACCGCAAAAATAAAATCTGTGTACTGAATCGGCAAGTAAAAGAGTTTCTGCTGCGACAACCCAAAGCCTGTTCCCCAAACTCCTCCAGAACCAACAGCCAATAAACTTTGAATCAACTGGTAACCATCTTGAGCAGGGTCAGCCCAAGGATTCAAGAAAGAAATGACTCGTCGCCGTTGATACTCTTTAATGCTGATACTCAGTGTGGCTAAAAGCAGTCCTCCTAACGCAGTCCCTCCTAGGTAAGCGTAGGGAATACCCGCTGCCATCGCGATTAACCAAAGGGTAATGCCACACAGCGCTGTCGTGCTCAAATTAGGTTGCAACAAAATGCCCGCCAATATAGCGGCAAAAATAGCTAGCCAGCTCCATCGGTAAGTTGGGCTAAAACGGTTCCATTGCCCAAACAACCGAGCACTTTGCAGAACCAAGAATGGCTTCATTAACTCTGATGGTTGTATTGGTACAGGCCCCAAGGCCAGCCAACGCGTTGCACCATTCACAGTTGTGCCTAAACCCGGCACCAAAGTCGCAAAAATGAGACCCAATATCAACACAACAAACCAATGCGCCATACCCAGGGCATAGCGCAGTGGAGAATGCACTAGTAGGTTAAATCCTACCAAGCCAACTAAAATCCATAGAATCTGGCGTTTAAAGTAGTAAAGCCCATCGCCAAAATCTGCATCTGCAACCGGGTAAGAAGCAGAAAATAAAGCTGCTAGCCCAACCATCAACCATAGGAAAGTTAGCCACCGCAGGAGACGAGCCTCTAAGCTCCAACTCTGTGCAGACGTGTCAAAAAATGGGATTAGATAGCGAAGATTCACAGCAGCCGTGGTGTGCAATCAAAGAGTATCTGTTAAGAGTAGCGCAGGTAGTAGAAGAAATATAGGCAATAAAAAAGAGGCCATCACGGCCTCAAGGCTTGTATTCCAAGTCGATAAAGAGTGAGAGCCTTGGTAGGCGTTGCTGAATGATTTAGAGGAGGCCAGTGTTGGTTCCGGGTCTGCCAGTTGCCAACTCAACTTTAACGATCTTGCCGCCCATTTTCATGATGCGTTGCTGCTCACGAAACCAGTTCTCGTAGGGAACTAGCTTCGTGAAATAGGTGTTCTGTAGTTCCCGCTGGGTGCGAATCCGGGTTTGGCTAGGAACACAAGCCGTAACCTTAAACATGCGCATGGGTTATTTCTCCTGACTAGGTGCAGAGTTAAAGTTTGGAGATCAAAGAATTTCAAGTTCAGAATCTTAGAGATGTAGCACCAACTTCTGAGAAACCAAATTGTCGCTGTGAAGGTGGCATCTAAGAGTCTGCTGAGGTCCGAAGAATGCTTACTGAGTCAGTTGCGACGTTGCTAGAGGCGCTATAGCAGCTAAAACGTGATGCGATCGCTTAAATCACGAATGTAATAGCGAATAAAAATCAAAGCTTCTCGATATAGAGGGGCGATCGCAAGACCCCAAAAATCCTCTAAATATGCTGAAGGCTGGGAGTCAAGAGTCAATACTAGACCGCTAAAACCAATCTACTTATGAGTTAGACAAGTCTTTAACAAGCTAGCACTCACTCTAGACTTCCCAGACCTTACAGAAGGGGTTGAGCTTTGAGTTTGAATTAAAGCTAACTCAGCACTCAGAACTCAGAATCTAGCGATTAGCTCAAGCCAGAGGAGATGTAGTCGAGGTAAACACCCATTTCCTTACCAGCATCTGCACCAACCAAGCTAGCAGTCACTTCTTTGATTGCTTGGATAGCTTGTACAGTAGCAGCGATGGGTACACCCAAGGAGTTGTAGGTTTCCTTCAAGCCATTGAGCACGCGCTCATCAAGGATGGAAGGATCGCCAGCTAGCATTGCGTAGGTTGCATAGCGGAGGTAGTAGTCGAGGTCGCGGATGCAAGCAGCATAGCGACGAGTGGTGTACATGTTACCACCGGGACGGGTGATATCAGAGTACAACAAGGACTTAGCAACAGCTTCCTTCACGATTGCAGCTGCGTTAGCGCTGATGGTGGTAGCTGCACGAACGCGCAGTTCACCAGATTGGAAGTAGCCCTTGAGCTTTTCCAAAGAAGCGGTGTCTAGGTACTTACCTTGAACGTCAGAAGAGTTAATAACAGCAGTAATTGCGTCTTGCATGGTTTTGCTTCCTTAAATCACGTAATCTCGAAAAGTATTTGACTGTGCGTAGGCAAGGTCAAAACCTTACTGCATTGCACCGATCACGTAGTCGAAGTAGGAGCCAGCTTCAGCAGCGTCTTCACCAGACAACAGAGAAGTAGCAACGTTCTTCAGGCCGCGGATACCTTCAGCAACGCCATCCACGGGAGTACCCAGAGACTTGTACATCTCACGAACACCAACGATACCGATTTCTTCGATGGGGGTCACATCGCCAGAAACGATTCCGTAGGTTACTAGACGGAGGTAGTAGTCGAGGTCACGCAGGCAGGTAGCGGTCAGCTCTTCGCCGTAAGCGTTTCCACCAGGAGAAACAACATCAGGGCGCTTTTGGAACAGTTGGTCGCCAGCTTGCTTAACGATGCGCTCACGAGAATCGGTCAAAACTTGAGCGATGCGGAGACGACGCTCACCAGAGGTCACAAAGCTCTTGATCCGATCTAGTTCGCCAGGGCTGAGGTAGCGAGCTTCAGCATCAGCATTCACGATGGATTTCGTGACAATACTCATTGATGGATTCCTCCAAAAGAAAAAGTAACCAGACGTGTCTAAACTGGCATTTGTAATTCAAGACGGCTGAGTGCTTACTTGCAAAGTTGCCCTAGCAGGATTTGGCAATCAGCAAATTTCTGCAACTCAACAATCTGCCTTCCGCAAATATTTTGCGGCATCAGGTTCACATTCTAAGGTTGTTCGTAATAGTTTGTAATATTACCCTCAGCTTTCCCCTTAGGAATATTACGCAGCCTATCAATCATCTCTCACAGATACACAGCAGAAATAGCGAGCCATTGGGATCGAGAAATCGCCAATGCCCGCTAGGTAGATTTATGAGTCGTTATTCAGTAAATGAGAGCTTCTAACCTACCCATTTATATGTGAGTAGGTTAGAAAAATCCTCGGAGTGTACCTACCGACTCGCTAGAGCGACTAAACGTTGCGAGAACGTCCGCCTAGGTAGGAAGGAGACAAATCAGACCAGGATTGCTTCACCAAGTCAGCATCCGCCTTGATGCTACCCAAGTAGTTACCCGCAGGAAGAGTGGGGAAGCGCTTGTAAGGCACTACATCTTCACCAAAGTAACGCGCATATTCTGGGCTATCGATCATCGCTTCTACCGCACCCTTGAGACCTTGGTCAGCCAACAACTTGTTGTACTGACGAATCTCCGCTTGAGTCGCTGGGGCGCGTCCCAGGATGTGACGGAAGAGGAACTCAATCACCTTCGTATTGGGATAGGGCGTGTAGAAACGACGACGGTAGATGTCAGAGCTAGCTAAAGCTCGAACAAACTCCCGCACAGGAATTTCGCTGTTCCGCAGTTTGCTTTCTAACTCAGAGCGACGGAATTCTGCCGGAACTTGGCCGCTAAAGACATCCAACACTTGGCAGTAGATGGCATTAATGACGTTGGCTGTTTCCGTTTGGTCCATACCAGGATTCATGCGGTAAATCCGGGCGGGTTTGCGGCGAGATGTACCCACGCCTACTTCTACAGATTGGCCCGATCCATTACTGAAGGAGCGACCCAACTCTAGGAATAGAGGCTGAGTTTTGTCCATCTGACGAGCTTTGGTAGCCAAATCAGCCATGCTCTTAGACATCAACGGCATTTTGGTGATGTCCATGCGGGACTTGACTGGCTCAAAGCTGGGTACAACCAAATTATCGTTTTGTTTCGTGAGTTGGTTGTAGAGCTTTTCAGTGTTGGGGAAGTTAGCAGCAGGCAAAGTGGGGAAGCGGCGGTAGGGCACCGTGTCTTCACCAAAGAGCTGCCCATACTCAGCGCTGTTGACCATTGCCCCAACAAAGCCCCGAATTCCTTCAGATGCCAAGAGCTGGTTATACTTCCGAATTTCGGCTTGGTCCTTAGGAGCGCGGCCTAAGAAGTGCTTCGTTCCTAACTCGATTACCTTGGTGTTGGGGTAGGGAGTGTAGAACTCTTTGATATACAGTCTGGAACCACCTAAGGCTTCAATAAATTCCTTAAGGTTGATCTCGCCGTTACCAAGTTTGCTTTCTAGAGCGGTGAATTCGTTCTGTAGAATGTACGGCTCAATGTCACGCTCGAAGATTTGCCGATAAGCGGCACGAATCACAACTGGTAGAGCTGTTTTATCGGTGGTGGTGGTGAGCTTAAAGACTTTCGTCTGTTCGCGTTGCTTGTTGACGCCTTGGTTAATGCGGAATTGCAGATCGGGTTCTGTCCGGACTTGCTTAACTTCGCCCAGTTCCACAAATCTTGGCGCTTCATCAGTTTGAACTCTCGCGCCAGTTTCACCAATGCTGCCAACCCGCACAGAACGAAGAGCTAAGCCACCAGGGGTAACATAGCGCTCGTAAGGAATGGTATCTTCCCCAAAAGCTTCGCTGTACTCTGGGCTGTCGAGGATGGCATCGACCAGAGCATAGAAGCCTTTCTTGGCGCAGATATCGAAGTACTTGTTGGTTTCTTGACGACCGTAAGTAGGACGACCTAGCAAGCGGCGATGAATGTACTCGATCGCCTTGGTGACGTAGAGTGAGGTCCAGTAAAGCTTGCGGAAGAGATCAGACTTCGCCAACTGACGGACAAACTCCCGGACTGTAATCTCGCCATTTTCCAGCTTGATCTCCGAGACTTTGAGGCGTTGGCCTTCGTACACATCGCGACCAAACACTTGTAAGTAAGCAGCGCGAATGACTTTCTGAGTCGAGCTTTCAGCAAACTTGACGCTGGCGTTTTTGTCGTAGCGCTTGCCACTAAAGCTGGGCAGTTGATCCAGCTTGAATACCTTGGGCCCTAAAGTTCCAGGGGCAATTCCTCTTGCGGCTGGGTTGCTGAGCTGGTTGTTGATGCCAGGACCACGGTTGATTAAGATCCGGCGAGTATCTTTACCGAAAGGAGCGGGACTAGCGCTGGGGTTGCGAGTCTCTTTCGGGAAGATGGCACCGAATTGGATTTCGAGGGGATCGTTACCAGAGCCGTAAGGGTGTTGGTCAGGTAGTGGGCGATCGTACCCTGCAAAGGTTGTAAGGAACTGAGGCACCTTGCGGAAGGGAGCGCTGTAGTTAAACAGGTCTTGCTGGGGTCCCCAGTTACGACACTCTTGAGCTTCCTGACCCAAACCGCGTAGGTAGGGTACGGTTTCTTCCCCAAAGTAGTCAGAGTACTCCTGAGAGTCTACTAAGGCATCGACGAGAGCCGACAAACCACCCTTGGAAACGATAGAGAAGTAATTCTGTACTTCTTCGCGACTGCTAGGACCCCGACCGAGGAAGTGGCGGAATGCTAGTTCTAGAGCGCGGCTATTGATATAGGGTTCAAAAAAGTTTTTGCGATATAGAGGTGATTTACCCAAGCGGCGAACAAATTCCCTCATGGAAATGTCGCCATTCTTAACCTTGGACTCTAGGTCAGAAATGGATAACGAGTAAGCGCGGGTAATATCACGCTCAAATACTTGGCGATAAGCTGCTTTAACAATTTCTTGTTTCTCAGAAGCAGAAAGACCCGGCTTCATTGCATACTTGGGTCTACGCTCAGCAGCATTGAAGTAGATCTGAGGCAGTTGTAGCCCTTGCAAATCACCAGATTGGCGTTGACGGATTTTGTCAGAGGGGCTAGGAGCCTTAAATTCGTTGATTAAGACATCGAAGTACTGACTGACAACATTGGTTCCGTTCTCATCTTTGCGGAAGTAACCCAGGGCTGCTTGGCGCATTTCTTGCAACGCCACAATGGTTGCTTCACCAGAGCAAGCATTCTCGATGATTTCTCGCAAGCCACGGGTGTTGACTGCAATGATGTTGGGGTCGCCAGCGACGATCGCGTAGGTCACATAGCGTAGGAACCAGCTCAAGTCTCTGAGAGACTTTTGCATATTGCTAGGGCCATAACGGGCGACGTTAATGGGCCTAAAGTTTGCTGGGGCTGGGCCACCACCAGAAGCGCTAAATAGCGATCGCAATCCCTCTAAGAAGCCACCACCGCTAGATACATAAGTCGCGGTACCCAGCTTCATAGCTTCTCGAACATCACCAACTTCCATGCCGCCAGCAGTCGCCATCGCGGTTTCCCTAGGCTTCTCCAGGTAAGCCATCGGTGAACCACCGACGAAAATGCGGTTGGCGGCGCGAGAAACGATAATTTCTGAATTTTGAGTTAACGTTTCTGCAATTTCGAGGCGTTTGAGTCCAGAGTTGAAATAGCTTGTTAGCTCGCCCAACTCGGTCGTGCCTAAAAAGCGGTCTTGCTGTTCAGCTTGCGAAATTGTTGCAACTGGTACGGTTTGATAAAGTTGCGGGCGCGCAACCGAGCTTCCACCACTTGCCTTAACACTCATTGGATTTCAAAAGCTCCCTTCAGATCATTAATGCGTTGAACCTGACCAGAGTGCCACTTGGCAACCATCCACAAGCCGATTCTCTACGAGGTTCATTCAACAAAAGAACAAGGCTTCTGGAAAAAGTTAATAAAACGACTGCCTAGGGTCAACCAGCTCAGTTTTTAGATTAAAACGTTTCGGACGCTCCACAGGGCTTTATTAAAAAGTGTGTAGAGTCCTGTTGATAGGTTTACGGTGCGATCATACGAGATCTAGGTAAGACACCTGAGAAAAAAGATAAGTTTTGTTACTTTGGTTTTAGTCACTCGTGACAAATTCCTCTGACCCCATAAGGCATTCAACCGTTTTGCGATTTTGGAAATATGAGAGGCGATCGCAACTGAATTGAAAACAGCTATCTCAGCAATTAGAAGGGGAAACTTAATGTTTCTTTACGTGACAGAGGGCGATATATAGAAGGCGAGAGTTAGGAGTCAGGAGTTAGAAAAACTGGTTTTTGTTTTTTAGCTCTTTTGGCTCTCAACTTCTAACTTCTAAAATTCTGGCTCCTGACTTCTGACTACTCACCTCTAACTCCTCACCCCTGTAACAACGCCAAGACATTCGCTAAACTCAATCTTGCTGCGATTTTGCTCATCATGTCAGATTCTCAAACGGTTAGCGCTGCGGTTGCCAAACTCTACGATACTTACCCATTTCCCCCAGAACCACTGCTGGATGAACCACCTCCGGGCTACAACTGGCGCTGGAACTGGGTGGCAGCCTACAACTTTTGTACTGGGCAAAAACCTCAAAAGCAAAATGTACGGATTTTGGACGCAGGCTGTGGCTCTGGCGTAGGCACCGAATATTTAGTGCATTTGAATCCACAAGCTCAAGTGGTTGGGATTGATCTCAGCGCTGGGACGCTAGCCGTTGCCAAAGAACGCTGTCAGCGATCTGGAGCCGATCGCGTGGAATTTCATCACCTCAGCATTTATGACGTGGCTCAAGTTCCGGGAGAATTTGACCTGATCAACTGTGTGGGCGTACTGCACCATTTGCCTGACCCGATTCGTGGCATTCAAGCATTGGCTCCTAAACTCGCTCCCGGCGGTTTGATGCATATATTCGTCTACGCTGAATTGGGACGTTGGGAAATTCAACTAATGCAAAAAGCGATCGCGCTGCTGCAAGGCGATCGCCAAGGTGATTACAAAGATGGGGTGCAGGTGGGTCGGCAGATTTTTGCGGCGCTACCCGAAAACAATCGGCTGGTGAAGCGAGAGCAAGAGCGCTGGTCTCTAGAAAACCAGAAAGATGAGTGTTTTGCGGATATGTACGTGCATCCGCAAGAGGTGGACTACAACATCGAAACTTTGTTTGAGTTGATTGATGCTTCCGGATTGGAATTTTTGGGCTTCTCCAATCCTCGGCAATGGCAGCTAGAGCGATTACTCGGCAAAGCACCAGACTTAGTTGAACGAGCTGAAGGACTGAGCGATCGCGAAAAGTATCGCCTGATCGAACTGCTCGATCCTGAATCAGTCACCCACTACGAATTTTTCTTGGCCCGCCCCCCCCTATCGAAAGCCGATTGGTCGCAGGATGCTGCGTTACTGGCTGCGATTCCAGAACGTAGCCCCTGTATGGATGGCTGGCCCAGCCAATGCTTGTTTAACTACGACTATCAAATTACAAATTTATCGGCAGCAGAGTTTGAATTTATTCAAGCTTGCGATGCCAACACAAGCCAGCAGCGCACCGTTCAAGAGATTTTGGCCGAGCTACCATTAGAAGTGGACCAAGTGCGATCGCTGGTTGATCAGCAGTTAATTTTGCTCATTCCAGGTTAATCGATAGCGCAGTCATAAGCATTTGGCCATTTCGGCTCGAATGAGCGTCAGTCAGGCAGATTATCTAGAATTCCTTGTCTTAGTGCTCGATTTTCAGCATTAAGTATTGTTACCACCCCGTGATATGATCTGTCCTGGCTGATCCCAGTCAAGTTAAATATCTGGACTCGTTTCAGAGTTTTGTGACCTTGTCAGACCCAACGCTGGAACCAACACCTGTAAGCGGAGATTTGCAACCTAGCGATTCTCCAGCGACAGAACCTAACACCTCCATGCAGGAGTATTATCGGCTACAGCAAGAACTGCTAGTCATAACACTGGTTGCAACGGCAGTGATCTTCGGTTTTGTCTGTTTTTTTTATTCTCTGAACATTGCCCTCAACTATTTGATTGGGGCGTGCACAGGTGTGGTTTACTTAAGACTGTTGGCTAAAAACGTTGAGCAGCTTGGCAATAGCAAGAAGCGTGTGGGCAACACCCGGCTCGCTCTTTTTATTGGGTTGATTGTAATAGCAACTCAGCTAAATCAACTGCAAATTATCCCAATCTTTTTGGGATTTCTGACCTATAAAGTGGCGCTCCTCGTTTACGTGTTGCGAATTACATTCATCCCTGACCCCAAGTAGGTTGGGCGATTCTTAGAATTCTCCACTCTAATCTCTGGGGAACCTCCTGAATGGACATGCTGTATTTTGATGCCTTTAACTCCTTCCGCCTAGCTGAGTTGGAAGTAGGACGACATCTTTACTGGCACCTCGGCAACCTCAAGTTGCACGGGCAGGTATTTATTACCTCCTGGTTTGTGATTGGACTTCTCGTTCTGTTTTCCTTAGCAGCAACCCGTAATGTCCAAAGAGTGCCGTCAGGACTGCAAAACCTGATGGAATATGCTTTGGAATACATTCGCGATATTGCTAAGACTCAAATTGGTGAGAAAGACTATCGCCGCTGGGTGCCGTTTGTTGGCACATTATTTCTCTTTATCTTCCTGTCAAACTGGTCGGGTGCACTTGTTCCTTGGAAGCTGATTAAGCTATCAGAGGGTGAGTTGGGCGCACCGACTGCTGACATCAACACCACAGTGGCATTTGCCTTGCTGACCTCCTTGGCATATTTCTACGCAGGGATTAGCAAGAAGGGCTTGGGTTACTTTGCTCACTATGTTGAGCCTGTGCCCATCATGTTGCCTTTCAAGATTTTGGAAGATTTCACCAGGCCGCTCTCCCTAAGCTTCCGTCTCTTTGGCAACATTCTGGCTGATGAACTAGTTGTAGGAGTTCTCGTACTCTTAGTTCCTCTGTTCGTGCCGTTGCCAGTGATGGTGCTGGGTCTGTTTACCAGTGCGATTCAGGCGTTGATTTTTGCAACCCTAGCCGCCGCTTACATTGGTGAAGCTGTGGAAGAGCATGGGCATGGTGGTGAAGAGCATGGGGGACACGCTTAAATCCCTCAGTTGAGGCGTAGCCTATTACGCCTATCTATAGCCCGGTACTATCGCAGAAATTGCTTGGTTTAAGTAGTTGCGATCGGTGATTTAGGGCAGCGTGAAAATCACGTATCTGCTAGTTAACGTACACCTGTTATTTCTGCATTCAAGATAAGGACACTCATCATGGATCCATTAGTTTCTGCTGCTTCTGTTTTGGCTGCTGCTCTAGCTGTTGGTCTAGCTGCAATTGGCCCTGGTATCGGTCAAGGTAATGCTGCAGGTCAAGCAGTAGAAGGTATTGCTCGTCAGCCCGAAGCAGAGGGTAAGATTCGCGGTACTCTCCTGCTCAGCTTGGCGTTCATGGAAGCGCTCACCATCTACGGTCTGGTAGTTGCTCTTGTTCTATTGTTCGCTAACCCCTTCGCTTAAGGCTTTTGGTTACTGACTCCGTAGAGATGTGGTCAGCGATCGCATCTCTACACCTAACTATTTTCTAGTTCTAGCCCAATTCAAGCTTGACCCTGCTTGGCAACGGGAAACACGTAATTATGATGCATTCGACAATTTTACTGGCTGCGGAAACTGCTAAACAGGGTGGGTTATTCGATCTCGATGCCACGCTGCCCTTGATGGCGTTGCAGTTTCTGGCTCTAGCCACCGTCTTAAACGCGATTTTTTACAAGCCTCTGAGTAACGCGATTGACGGTCGGAACGAGTATATTCGTACCAACCAAGCGGAGGCCAAAGAACGCTTGGCCAAAGCTGAGCACCTCGCCAAGCAGTATGAGCAAGAGCTAGGGGAAGCCCGTCGGAAGGCTCAATCGATTATTGCTGAGGCTCAAGCCGATGCTCAAAAAGTTGCGGCTCAGAAGGTTGCAGCAGCACAACAAGAAGCCCAAGCTCAACGAGAACAGGCTCAGCGAGAGCTCGATCAGCAAAAGCAAGTAGCGATGCAATCGTTAGAGCAACAGGTTGATGCTCTCAGTCGCCAGATTTTAGAAAAACTACTCGGCCCTCAGTTGGTCAAGTAGAGCTGGCTCAAGAGTTGGGAGATGGAATCGGGGAATCGCGGCAGCTTTAGTCGTGGTTTGTAGCTCTGGTTAGCAACCAGACTTTGGCATGAGCAGCGCAGTTATGGATGAGTATCATGGGGACCTTTTTATTACTAGCAACGGCAGGTAGTGCAACTGCCTCCGGGTTGGCAGAAGCAGCCGAGGAAGGTGGGTTTGGCTTAAATTTTGATATTTTAGAAACCAACCTAATCAACCTCGCTATCATTATTTTTGTGCTGTTCTACTTCGGGCGGAAGTTCTTGGGCGGTATCCTAACAGAACGTCGCTCGGCAATTGAGACAGCGATTAAGGATGCAGAGAAACGCCAGCGAGAAGCTGCGTCCGCTCTGGCAGGACAACAGCAAAAGCTAGCTCAAGCGCAAGCTGAGGCAGAACGCATCCGGGTGACAGCGGAGCAAAATGCTCAAGCCGCCAAGGAAGAAATTCTGGCTCAAGCAGCGAAAGATGTGGAGCGGATGAAGGCAACCGCAGCTCAAGAAACCAATACTGAGCAGGAGCGGGCGATCGCCGAACTGCGCCAACGAGCAGCAGCTTTGGCCGTGCAGCGGGTTGAATCTCAGATTGGTAACTACTTGAACGACGGTGCCCAACAACAGTTGATTGATCGCAGCATTGCGCTGTTAGGAGGCAACTCATGAGAGACAGCATTGTAGTGGGTCAAATCGTCGAGCCCTATGCTCAGGCTCTAATGTCAGTTGCCCAATCCAACAACATTGTTGACCGCGTGGGTGAAGACGTTAGCGCTTTACTAGGGCTGCTGAACAGCTCGGAAGACCTGCGTAATTTTCTCGCGAATCCTTTGACCAAGGCTGACGTGAAAAAGTCAGTTTTACAGCAGGTGACTGGCGATCAATTGCATCCTTACACTCGCAACTTCCTCAGCCTGTTAGTTGATCGAGGCCGCATTCTCTTCATTGAGGGCATTTGTAAGCAGTACCAGGCTTTGTTGCGTAAGCAAAATCAAACCGTTCTGGCTGAAGTGATTTCTACTGTAGAACTCAATGAAGAGCAGCAGCGCTCTGTGCGAGAGAAAGTGACAGCGATGACCAATGCTCGCCAAGTAGAGCTTGCAACCAAGATTGACCCAGACCTAATCGGTGGCGTCATTATTAAGGTGGGTTCACAAGTGGTTGATGCAAGTATCCGGGGTCAGCTACGACGTATTTCTCTCCGTTTGAGTAGTGCCGCCTAGGCTCAAACAACGACCTATCCTTCATCCCTCATCCTTAGTAAAAGAGCAATTCTCATGGTAAGCATCAGACCTGACGAAATTAGCAATATTATTCGGCAGCAGATTGAGCAGTACGACCAAGAAGTTAAAGTCTCCAACGTTGGTACAGTATTGCAGGTTGGAGACGGCATTGCCCGGATCTACGGTCTAGAACAGGTAATGGCAAGCGAGTTGCTAGAGTTCCAAGACGGGAGTGTCGGCATCGCCTTCAACCTGGAAGAAGATAACGTCGGTGCCGTGCTGATGAGCGATGGCCGCGATATTCAAGAAGGTAGTTCTGTTACTTCTACTGGGAAAATTGCTCAGATCCCAGTGGGTGATGCGATGATCGGTCGCGTCGTCGATGCTCTGGCTCGCCCCCTTGATGGCAAAGGTGATATCCAGACCAGCGAAACTCGTTTGCTAGAGTCTCCTGCACCTGGCATCATTGAGCGGAAATCTGTGTATGAGCCGATGCAAACTGGGATTACCGCGATCGATGCAATGATTCCCATCGGTCGGGGCCAGCGGGAGTTGATCATTGGTGACCGCCAAACAGGTAAGACTGCGGTTGCCCTTGACACCATCTTGAACCAGAAAGGCGAAGATGTAATCTGCGTCTACGTTGCGATCGGTCAGAAAGCTTCTACCGTTGCCAACGTGGTGAACGTGTTGCGTGAGCGTGGCGCTCTCGACTACACCATCGTGGTTGCTGCAAACGCGAACGACCCTGCTACACTCCAGTGGCTGGCTCCCTACACCGGAGCGACCTTGGCTGAGTACTTTATGTACAAAGGCAAAGCAACCTTGGTGGTCTACGATGACTTGTCCAAGCATGCTCAAGCGTATCGCCAAATGTCCTTGCTGCTGCGTCGCCCACCCGGACGGGAAGCTTACCCCGGAGATGTATTTTACTTACACTCCCGCTTGCTAGAGCGTGCAGCTAAGCTCAGCCCTGAGTTAGGTGAAGGTAGCATGACCGCGCTGCCCATCATCGAAACCCAAGCAGGTGACGTATCTGCTTACATTCCTACCAACGTAATCTCGATTACCGATGGTCAGATTTTCTTGTCTTCTGACTTGTTTAACGCAGGCTTACGCCCCGCTGTAAACGCAGGTATCTCAGTATCTCGTGTGGGTTCTGCGGCTCAAATCAAAGCCATGAAGCAAGTGGCTGGTAAGGTGAAGCTGGAACTAGCTCAGTTTGCTGACCTAGAAGCATTTGCTCAGTTTGCATCTGACTTGGATAAAGCAACTCAAGACCAGTTGTCCAGAGGACAGCGTTTGCGTGAACTGCTGAAGCAGCCGCAAAACTCCCCCATTCCTGTGAACGAGCAAGTTGCTCTGATTTATGCAGGGATTAACGGTCATCTAGATGATGTACCTGTTGATAAAGTCACCAGCTACGTGAAGAGCCTGCGGGAATATCTCAGAACCAGCAAACCTCAGTATGCTGAAATCATTCGCAACCAAAAGACCCTGAACGCTGAAGCGGAGCAAATCCTAAAGGAAGCGATCGCTGAATCGAAGCAAGCATTCATGGCAGCTGCGTAGGAGATGAGCCATTAGCGGTTAGCCAGTGGTGGCTTAGTCTTCAAACACTAATAGCTCATGGCTAATCGCTGATCGCTAATGGAGGGAAATAACTATGGCAAATCTCAAAGTCATTCGCGATCGCATCCAGTCGGTCAAAAATACCAAAAAAATCACGGAAGCAATGCGCCTCGTGGCTGCTGCTAAAGTGCGTCGAGCTCAAGAGCAGGTAATCGCAACCCGTCCCTTTGCCGATCGCTTGGCACAGGTGCTGTATGGTCTGCAAACTCGCCTACGGTTTGAAGATGTAGACCTACCTCTGCTGAGAAAGCGCGAAGTCCGTACTGTGGGTCTGTTAGTGATTTCGGGCGATCGCGGTCTCTGTGGAGCTTATAACTCCAACGTAATCCGCCGAGCTGAAAATCGGGCCAAAGAGCTGAAAGCAGAAGGCCTAGATTACAAGTTCATCATGGTTGGCCGCAAATCCTCGCAGTACTTTCAGCGCCGGGACCAACCGATCAGCGCTAGCTACACAGGTTTAGAGCAAGTGCCCACGGCTCAAGAAGCCTCGGAAATTGCAGATGAAATCTTGTCGCTGTTTCTCTCAGAGACTGTCGATCGCATTGAGTTGGTTTACACCCGCTTTGTGTCTTTGATTAGCTCTCGGCCTGTGATTCAGACGCTGTTGCCTCTTGATCCTCAGGGTTTAGAGACACCCGATGATGAGATTTTCCGATTGACCAGTCGCGGTGGACAGTTCCAAGTAGAACGCTCCAGAGTTAGCGCTGAAGCCAGAGCGCTGCCTCGGGACATGATCTTCGAGCAAGATCCAGTACAAATCCTGGATGCTCTCTTGCCTCTGTATCTGAACAATCAGTTACTACGGGCTTTGCAAGAGTCGGCGGCTAGTGAACTGGCAGCTCGAATGACGGCCATGAACAATGCTAGTGAAAACGCTAGTGAGTTGATTAGTGGTTTGACTTTGTCCTACAACAAAGCGCGTCAGGCTGCGATCACTCAAGAAATTCTAGAGGTGGTTGGTGGAGCTGAAGCTCTGGGCTAAACACTCATAGCAACCCTACTTGAGAGGGAATTAAAAATGCGTCTGAGCTAACTCAGGCGCATTTTTAATGAAGAGATAACTTTCTTAATCCGCTGGATCAGATCAAAGCTTGGTCAAAGGACGTATCAATTTAGTATTAAATAATGAACTTATCTTAAAATCCTTCAAATTTAGAGATGGCTTTTCAATCCAGCGATAGCTAGGAATAGCCAGCAAAGTGGTTAACCCCAAGGAAAGGAGAAAATAGACGGAGAATCCGTATTTGTTAACCTTAAAGAAGGCAAGAATTTGTTGTATAGGAAACGCATAAATATATAGCCCGTAAGAAAAGTCTCCATATCGATCAAAATGACTAAAGGGGAGTTCACAGGCAAGCCAAAAAATCACGTAAGAGAGTGATGGTCCTAATAGAAGTGCAAAGATAGGCTGATGAATGCCACAAATTATACTTATTAGTGTTAATACAGCAGAAAAAATAAAGTTACGCGTACTAAAAACTATATCTTTTGAATATAAGAACAAAACAGAGCCGGAAAAGAAATACATCATCATTCTTAAACCTTCTTTGTCCGCTAGTAAATTAGAAAATCTGGCTCCTGTACCAGGGATTAGACTTTCTAATGTGTATCCTCCCCATAAAAATATAAATATTCCAATCACAAAGACTCTAGCTGACTTTAGAATATGCAATCTGCCTAGAATGCCGATTGCTAGGTAGCACTTAAATTCATATATCAATGTCCACAGAGAGCCATTGAAGGCGGCAGGAAACGGAATATTATTCAAGAGACCAGCAACGCCATATTGGTTCATTCTGAGAAGGAAATTTGCCTTGATGTAGTTAATAGGATTGTCTATTTTGGACTGGAAATAGTTATTCAAATTGCCATGTGTAGCAAGATAGACAATGGGGGCAAAAAATAGAATGGTTATTAACAAACACACCCAAAAACCTGGAAATATTCTGAGAAATCGATGCCATAAAAAACGTGAGATCGATACAGATCTAATATAGCTACGCGTAATCAAGAAGCCGCTAATGATGAAGAAGCAATCAACTGCAAGTTCTCCGTAGCTTCCTTGAAATATGTTAAGGATCCTTTCGGAACCAAAGCCTCCTAAGACAAATGAATGTGAGAACACAACCAGGGCTGCGAACAAAAATCTCAAAAAACCTAAGCTATTCTTTTTAGATTCAAAAACTTGGCTTAAATTGCGCATAGACTTTGATTGTTCATAGTGATTTTAGTGAAGTACAGAAATCCTTGGTATGAGAAGTAATTTAGCAAATTTCAATGCCTGATGGTAGTAACTTCAAGCTGATAAAGGGCCTAGGATTTTTGTTGTGCTCTAGCCCTGAAATGGAAAGTACTCAAGTATGAAAAATGCAATACACGATTCGTCTCGTGAAATAATAGACAAGAGTAGTTGTTTTGTTGAGGTATATTTACCTCGCATTATTGGTTTATGTCCCAAACTTACAAAGTTCAAATTCAGCATCAGGGCAATAGCCATGTTTTAGAAGTGCCAGCCGATCGCACCGTTCTGGAGGTGGCTACAGAAGCAGGCGTGGAACTGCCTAGTTCTTGCAATGCCGGAGTCTGCACTACCTGTGCTGCGCAGATTACAGAAGGTAACGTTGAGCAGGATGATGGCATGGGAATTAGTCAAGAGTTACAGCAACAAGGTTATGCACTTTTATGCGTAGCTTATCCTCGCTCTGACCTCAAGATTGAAACTGAGAAAGAAGACGTTGTATATCATCTGCAATTTGGGCAATTCCAAGAGCGCAAGTAATTTCTTATTCTGAGATAAAAGCTTGCTTCAGGTTAGAAGTAGCCAGTTGCTAACTTCTCCAAAGTTAACCGTACTCAGCGGCAATGTGGCATAAACTAATACAGCGTTGGAATCAGCAACTATGACGACCCACTTTATTACGGCTGAAATCGATCTGCAAGAGTGCCCAGTAGCGATGCATCAAGCGATTGAGGCAGAACTGCAAAAGCGAGGTCAACCCTTGCGTTGGGCAGTTACCGATGTAAATGTAGAGCAACAAAAAGCCTATATTGATGCGATCGTAACCTCTGATGCAGCTACGTCTGAGACTGTAACCACGGCTTGATTCAGCGTCCCTACACTGTTTTATTAATTGTTCCGACCGGGATTGGAGCGGCGATCGGGGGTTATGCAGGCGATGCTCTACCTGTAGCCCGAGCGATCGCCCAAGTAGCCGATTGCCTGATCACCCACCCCAACGTGCTCAATGGCGCTCAGCTTTATTGGCCCTTACCGAATGCACTGTATGTTGAGGGATATGGGCTTGATCAGTTTGCAGCAGGACAATGGGGCTTGCGATCGGTGCATCAAAACCGAGTCGGTTTGGTTCTTGATCAAGGCATTGAACCAGAGTTGCGAGTGCGGCAGCTACAGGCAGCTGATGCGACTCGCGCTACCTTAGGTTTGAACTTAACTGATTATGTCGTGACTGATGCTCCTTTAGGGGTGGAGTTACGCACTGCAGATTCGGGAGCTACCTGGGGTACAATTCAGAACCCGGATAGTTTGCTACGAGCGGTTGAACGACTGATTACGCAGGCACGAGCAGAGGCGATCGCAGTCGTGGCTCGGTTTCCGGATGATGTCGATAGCGAAGCGCTGCAACAGTACCGTCATGGGCAAGGCGTTGATCCCTTGGCAGGTGCAGAAGCGGTGATCAGTCACTTGGTAGTCCGAACCTTTCAAATTCCCTGTGCCCATGCGCCTGCTTTGGCACCGCTACCGCTAGATTCAGAAATTTCTCCCCGTTCTGCTGCGGAAGAGTTGGGCTACACCTTTTTACCCTGTGTGTTGGCAGGACTCAGCCGAGCGCCGCAATTTACAACTCAGCGTTCTCCCCGCATTAGGGATGAAAGTGAGATCTGGTGCGATCGCGTGGACGCAGTCGTCATTCCTGAAACAGCCTGTGGCGGTAGCGCTGTGTTAAGTTTCAGCCACTCTCAAGCTCAAATTATTACGGTGCGCGAGAATCAAACTAAAATGCGAGTGCCGCCGTCCCGGTTGGGCATCAAAGCCCTCCAAGTGAACTCTTATTTAGAGGCTCTTGGCGTGTTAGTAGCGCATCGGGCGGGAATTAGTCCGACTGTGCTTCAGCCTCACGTTGCACCCATTCGTTACTTGGCCTGAAATCTAGTCTGAAACAGGTGTAACTGAATTTAGGTTTTCGTTAAGCTGTAACGGATCGACTATTTCTAGCCCCTGTTGGTGTAGTAGTCGAGTTGTAACTTAGCCTTTCCCTAGTTTTGTGGCAAATCAGCTCCCTCAAACTCCCGAAACCGAAACTCTAACCCGCGTCCAAGTTTTAATTGCGATGGGCGTCACAGCTTTATTTTTGTTGATGGTTGCCAAAATATGGCAGCGAGTGGGTGGGGTTCCTCTGCTACCACTGGATTGGATGGGCAATGCTCCCTTCTGGGGGATAGGACTTGGCTTAGGAATTTCTGCAACCAGCGCCATTATTTATCGCCTCTGGCCTGCTTATCGCCAAAGTGCAAATCTTTATCTAGACCTTGTGATTAGGCCTTTGGCTTGGCCTGATTTGGTTTGGTTGGGCCTTTTGCCTGGAATAAGCGAGGAACTGCTGTTTCGTGGCGTGATGCTACCCGCGTTGGGATTTGATCTGACAGGTTTGGCTCTTTCTAGCTTATGTTTTGGGGCACTACACCTCAGTAGTCTTAAAAATTGGCCCTACATGCTCTGGGCCATGGCCATTGGGGCAGTGTTAGGACTTAGCGCTCTCATTACAGGCAATTTGCTTGTGCCTTTAGCGGCTCATATTGTGACTAATTTGATTTCTGGCTGTGTTTGGAAGTGGCACAGTGATCAGAAGCCTAATCCTTCCGTTTGAGCTTAGCTATTACTTAAAGGGAAAACCTGGAACAGCGGCAGCAAATAGCTGTACCTTAAAATCTTAGTCCTGCTAAACCACTAGCGTTTTCTCGATGAATGCAACCATCGGCGATCGCATCGCGCAGAATGGCTACCAAAGACCGATCGCGATCGCTCAGGCCGCCTCGCTCCACCAAACGATGAATTTGAGTTTCAGCAGCAGGTGAGAGAACTCCGGAGGAGAGCGCGTTGCGAACAAAAAATTCAACGCTATCGGTCCTCAAACTGTTATCAGTGGCACTGCTTAAATTCAACATGATTTGATTAAACGAGAACCGAGGGAACGGCGGACAAAAACTTAGCTTCACTTCCACTTCCCTATATTCCTGAATGATTCTCTAAGCTTGCACCCTGCGAATAGGCGATTTCGTGAAGATTATATGAAAAACAATAGTTGTAAGAATAAAGATTAGGAAGCAAGACAAGCATGAAAAAACCTCTCCTTTATGGGGAGAGGTGTAGTCTGGAGTGAAATTTAAACTGCGGAAATCAATTAACCGACAGCGATCGCCCCAGCAGCAGCAGAAGCCAATGCGGAGACAGCGGCGGTACCGAATAACCACCAGGCAGCAGTAGCAGCGGCTTTACGAGTTTCTTCAGCTTGATGCTGCGCTTGTCGCTTCAGGTCTTCTAGGCGGCGCTGAGCTTCGTGTTGGATGCGTTCAGCCCGCTGGAGGACGCTGTTTCTGGCCCCTTCAATTTGGTCGATGATGCGATTGGCATCTGCTTCCGAGATGTCTTCACGGGAACTGAGCAGCGCCACCAAAGTACCGCGATCGAACTGACCGAGCCGTGATCGCAACGCATCAAATCCAGCTTGTGGATCATCGAACACGGTGCGTAGATCGCGCTTGATGCCTTCGTAGTTCAGCTCTGGGCGATCCAATGCATTCAAATAGTTGCGGATGCGAGCAAAAATGCCGTCGATCACCGATTGAATCTGGTTCTGGATGTTCTGGATTTGCGCTTGCACTTGCTCCCGAACGGAGAGAACTTGATCGACGATGCGGCTGGCTTCTGCCTCACTCATGTCAGAGCGCTGAGACAACAGAGCCACGATGGTCGAGCGATCTACATGGGAGAGGCGATCGCCTAGGCTACCCAACCCAGCGCGGGGGTCGCTGAGCAGCAATTGCAAGTCACGCTTAATCCCTTCTGGATTGAGTTCTTCTTTGTCGGTATTACGCAGGTAGTTTTCCAGGGTGGCTTGGAAGTCACGCACACGCTCTTGAGTCCGAGCAGCCAAACGACGCGGCGCTCTGACAATGCTGCGGATCGCTTCTTGGGTTTGATCTACCAGGCGATTGGCTTGCTCTTCGCTGATGTCGGGGCGTTGGCTCAGCAATCGCACCAACGTTTCACGATCGACTTGAGACAAGCGTCGTCTCAGTGCCAGAGTACCTTCTTTGGGATCGTGCAACAGAGTTTGCAGGTCGCGTTGGATACCTACTGGATCGAGTTCTTGCAGGTTGGTGTTCCGCAGGTAATCGGCGATCGCAGTTGTGGTTTTGTCGTATTGCTCTTTGGTCTTGCCTACAACAATCTGGGGCGCATGGGTAATGTTGTTCCAGTTGCTTTCGACTTGATCAAAGATGCGGTTGGCTTCCTCCTCACTAATGTCGGGACGTTGGGCCAACAGTTTGACAAAGGTATCGCGATCAACGGCGGAGAAGCGCCAACGTAAGGCTCTAAAGCCAGCTTGGGGATCATCCAGTAAAGTTTGGAGGTCGCGCTTGATGCCTTCAGGGTTGAGTTCGGAGCGACCTGTGTTTTGCAGGTATGACTCCAGACGTTGCCGCAACTCAGTCGCTTTTGATTCCGCTTGGTCTTGCACGGACTGAGCGTTGCCCAAAACGCGATCGCGAGTGCTTTCGAGTTGGCTAACAATGTGATCAGCTTCTTCCTGACTCAGGTCTTGGCGCTGAGCCAGCAACTGAACCAAGGTATCGTGGTCAAAGTGGTTCAGGCGATCGCGCAATTCTTCATAACCCGCTTCAGGATCTTCTAGCAGAGTTTGGAAGTCTCGCTCAATGCCTTCGGGGCTGAGTTCAGCTTTGCCAGTAGAGCTCAGATAATTCTCGACTCGACTGCGAAGATCCTGCGATTCCTCTTGATCCGCAGCAATCGTGGCAGTCGTGAGAACTTCTTGGCGAATGCTTTCCAGTTGGTCGGCAATATCTCCCACTCGAGCAGGAGAGAGATCGCCCCGCTGAGTCAACAGATCCACAAAGTAGCTGCGGTTCAACTGTTCTAGTTGCCGCTTCACCACACCAGGATCGGCTTGCGGATCGTAGATAACGTTGCGGAATTCGTACTTAATTGTTTCTCGATTCAAATGCCAAGCATAGGAATTGAGGATGTAGTTTTCGATATCCGCTCGGATAGGGTTGAAGGGGAGGGCAGGCGCTTTTTCAGCGACTTGGCTACCTACTTTATTAGCTTGCTCGTCCAGCTTATCTTTGAAGCCTTGTAACTGACCCATCACCTTCTCAACATCAAGGTCAGAAAGGTCAGTGCGGCTCAGGACAGTGCCAGAGAGGGCAGTCATACCAAACTGAGCAGCTCGCCCAATCAAGCCAGGAGGTTGCTGCTGTTGGCTGCCACCTTGATTAGAACGGCGGATCTCCGCAATCAGTTGATCAAGTTTGTTGCTGAACTCGTTAGAACGTAGGTTTTCTGGCTGAGCCGAAGAGAGATAATCTCGCAATTGGCCCATCAGATCTTGCTGACCTTGCTGACTCAGCACTTGCTGCCATACGCCTTCTAACTGATCTACGATGCGGTTGATATCGCGCTTAGAAAGATCGGTGCGGCTACTAACTAAGTTGACAAAGGTTTGGCGATCGATGTGGCTGAGGCGATCGCGTAGAGATTCCCCCACACCACCCGCACTCTGAGCCAAAGACTTTAGCTCTGGGGTGTTCACTAAGTTTTCAAACTCACCCCGAATCCGCGAAATATCCAATTCAGACGGCTTCAAGCGATCGAGATAGTCTTCAATAGTTTCGCGAATGCTGACTGGGTCCATACCGACGGTAAGTTCCCGGCGCACGGCTGCGGCTGCGGCTTCTGCGGTTGCTACCACTTGGTCACTTGCAGATTTACCCGCGATCGCGGCAGTTGCAGTGCCCAGCACCGCTTGGAACCCTGAGGTGGCCGTGTTAACCACCGAACCAATTAAGGAACCGACCGTTGAGGAACTAACCCACACTAGCAGCGTGAAGTAAGCAGCCCAAATGACCAGACCAACAATTGCGCCTAAAACAGCATTTTCAATCAAGCTCAGCTTAACGGCGAGTAAGCAAGCAATGAATAAGGTAATGGTGACCGTGATCAGAGTCCATAGGCCCACAGCAGTACCAATTTTGCGGATCGTGCCGCCCAAACTGCCTGAATCTTTGTGGCTGGAATGGCTAGAGTGGCTGGATTGATTGTCGTCAGATTGGTGGCCTAAATAAGAAATTCCTGCGGCTACAGAAAGGTTGGTTAGAACTAATTGAATGGCAAAGGCTAAGACTAGCCCTGCGATCAAAGCTACAAAAAATTGGGGACCTGAAAAGACAAGTGCGGCTTCTTCAGGAGTGGTGACTGATCCATCCACTGGCACTTGCGCAATCCAGAATTGCCCCTGGAATAATTCCCGTGCAATTCCTATATTGTGAAACATGATTTTCCCTCGTTAAGGCTAAGATCCACGCAAATCTGAGCTTGCCTGCATCCCAGCGCTATATTTCTGCAAAACTAATAACCCTCACGCTCAGAATCTCCGACTCAGAGGGTACAAAGCATCTCTCCGAAGTCTGAAATGAACTCTATAGGCGGATAAAGTTATGCAGCAAGGATTTCTAAGGACGTATTTCTTACGGAAGGCGAACCAGGGGATCAGAATTTGCTGCTAGTTCAAGCCGTTTCTACTAACCAAACTGGGTCGTCACGAAACCTTGTGATTCGCTGGGGTCGAGAAAAATGTGGTCGGGTCTACGCCTGCTTTCTGTGCTGCTGCTAGAGCGATCGCGGGAGGAAAAATCCGATGTTCTTGCACTTGAATCCGAGCTTGCAGCGTCGCTGGAGTATCTTCTGCCAAAATTGGCACTGCTGCCTGCATCACAATCGGACCACTATCCACTTCTAAATGTACATAGTGCACGGTACAGCCTGAAATCTTTACCCCTGACTGCAAGGCTTGTTCTACCGCACGAATGCCGGGAAAACTGGGCAATAAGCTGGGATGAATATTTAGCATCTGGTCGGGGAATGCGTCAATCAGCACTTGCGTCACTCGCCGCATCCAACCCGCCATGATCACCCATTCCACCCCGTGCTGCTTCAGGGTCTCTGCAATTTGGCGATCGAGATCTTCACGCGACGCAAAAGTGCGGTGATCTAATAAAACAGAAGGAATGCCCCAGCGCTCTGCGCGTTCCAAAGCTTTTGCATTGCGATTGTTGCAGATCAAAACTGGGATTTTGGCATGCAGCTGGCCATCAGCAATAGCTTGAGCGATCGCCTCAAAGTTGCTGCCCGAACCAGAAGCCATCACGCCTAGTTTTAAAGGAGTTGCCGCAGGTGTGGCGAATGTAGAAGCAACCAAAATCGGTGAAACGAGACTAGGGATAGAATCCGGACTGGAAGTAGGCACCGCAGAGTGAGAAGTCATGAAATCAGGAAAAGATCGCTCGAAAATTGCGCTAGCGTAGTCGCTGACTAAGCGCTAGTCTCAGAATTGTAACAGCAGGGTTCTTGCATCCCATGCTTGTCAGTAGAAACTTGCTATGTCTTTGTGGTCGTCTCGTCGCCAAGTGTCTCATCAGGACAGTCCAACTGCGCCTCAGGCAGATTCCCAAACCTGGGTGGATAAAAATGAGTCAGGCGCGATCGCAGCTTGGTTATTCTTAGCGCCTGCTCTATTGCTCCTGAGCATTTTTGTCTTGGGGCCGATCGCTTATTTGGTCTACCTCAGCTTCACGGCAGGGAGCTTTACTCGCACTGGCACTCACTGGATTGGCTTCAGCAACTACTGGCGCTTGCTGCTCAATCCCGATTTTTGGCAGGTGTTGGGAAATACGCTTTATTTTACAGTGGCGACAGTGATTCCGAGCTTGATCTTGGCTTTGGGGTTAGCAGTACTCCTAAACCGAACCTTTGCCTTACAAGGATTGCTCCGAGCTGCCTACTTTATTCCGTCTATTACTTCGCTGGTAGCGGTGGGGTTAGGTTTCCGGTGGCTGTTTCAAACCGAAGGACCGATCAACACTTTACTCGGCGCGATCGGGTTAGAGCCGATTGCTTGGCTGGGTAGCACGACTTGGGCGATGCCTGTGCTGATTCTGCTGAGTGTCTGGAAGCAACTCGGCTTCAATATGGTGGTGTTTTTAGCGGGGTTGCAAACCATTCCAGTCAATCGCTACGAAGCGGCGGAACTGGATGGGGCTAATGCTTGGCAGCAGTTTTGGCACATTACGCTACCAGGATTGAGACCTACCTTAATTTTTGCGGCGATTACAACAGTGATTTTCACGCTACGGAGCTTTGAGCAGGTGTATGTGATCACTGAAGGAGGACCGCTCAACTCCACCAACTTGTTGGTCTACTACATCTATGAGCAAGCGTTTGCTCAATTTGATTTTGGCTATGCCGCCGCTGCTGCCACCGTGCTGCTAAGTGCTACGTCAGTACTGGTTTATTTGCAGTTGCAGACTTGGACCGAATAGTCCGCTGGGGTTGAACCCGTTAACAATACTTGGCCGCTACATTGAGATTCTCTACAATCAACCCATCCCTACAGGAGGAACCGCATCTTGATTAACTACATCACATTGATGCTGATTAACCTGACGGCAGGGCTGGTTTTATTGGCTAGCTTTGTTTATGAAGGCTTTGAGCATCCCAACCCAAAACGTTGGGTTCCTGGTTTCGGTATGGTAGGAGCGATCGCCCTTTCTACCGGATTCCACATGATTTGGCATTGGCCGATTCGAGGCAGCTACAACATTGCCTTTGGTGAGACGACGGTTCTATTTGGCATTTTGTTTGTGGGTGCGTCGCTGGCCTTAGCCCTAGGCTGGGATCTTTTGACTGTCGCGATTTACGCCTTCTTTGCTGGTGTAACTGCGATCGTGATTGGTATCCGGATCATCGACTTAGAAATGACTCGTCGCCCGTTAATTTCTGGTTTAGGCTTTATCTTGACTGGCTTGGGTGGGGTGTGTGCTGCCCCTGCTCTGTATTGGCGAACTAACCGAGCGTTTCGCTTAGCGGGGGTTGGGGTACTGGCGATCGCCGCGGCAATTTGGGCGTTTACAGGTTATATGGCATATTGGGGCCACTTGGAGGGTTCTAGCAACTGGGTTCCTCCTGGAATGCCGTAAGTCTTGCATGGGATAGCGCTCTTCGGCTCCGCTTCAATCAGACTGCTAGTTAGGACATAAGCCGTTCTTACACTCTGGCCCCCGGGCGATATGGGCATTATAAAAAGCTGTGACTGCTGATGGGTCGTAGCGATCAAGCTTCTGCAAATAGCCCCAGGCAGTCAGCGCGATCGCTGTATCCAGATTTGGGCGAGGGGTCAAAATAATTCGGGGATTGTTTTTGCTGAGGTCTCGGACCTGAGCTTTGATTTGCTCTAGCGCTTGGCCTTGGATCTGCTCGGGCTTGTAGCTAATAATGACGCCACCATGCTCTAAATTGTGAACCAACCTTTCGTCCAATGGCGCTTTAGCATGGATGCCCCACTGCGCCCAAATGGCATAGTGGGGACCAGAAGTGGGAGGGTTAGAGTTGTATTTAACTTTCTCAGTTTCAGGAACGTGATCTTGGTCTAACTTTGGTAAGGCAGTACCAGGCAACTTAGCAGCGGCAGGTGGGGGTGGCAAAGGTGAGCCAGGGGTTTCTATCTTAAAGAATTCATCTCCAGTAGATGCCTGAACCCTTTGCTGACTCATGGGTTTAGTCTCTATCTGCTGAGAAGCTGTATCTGACGATTGTTGCGTGCAACCTACTGCCACTAATGCCCCAACTATCCCAATAGAAAGCAGGAGTTGGCGGCTGGCTAGGACCTTATCCTGCCATGTGCGGCTACGTCGCCGTGATTCTGGGTATTTGCTCACCTTGTTTCACCTAGTCTTGGCCCGTCTTGTCGCTGTTTTGCCTGAAGCAAGGCGCAGCTACTCTCATGCTAGATGAAATCACTAATTTCCTAGAGCGGCAGCAAAGCGGCGACTAGAATCTTGGCGGCTAGGTGACACCTTACTTTTTTCTTGTAGAAATAAGAAGCCAGCAATTTGCCGATATTCAAAAACCACTTGTTCACAGGCGATCGCACATTTTTGCAGGCGATCGTCTGAGTATTTTTCGCACTCTCTAGCGCAGACATCTGCCAAATCAGCACAGGCTTGAGCAATTAAAGCCACAAAGCGCGGTCCCCGATTCATCAAAGTGGCGGCACAGATCCAACAAAGATCGGCACAGTCTCGACAAAGGCTAGCGTACTCTATTAAGTCAGTTGACTGGGTTTCAGCAGAAGCTTGGCATTCTAAAGCGCAATAATTAATGGCATCTAAAAAAGATTGATATTGATGATAAGTCATTTAAAAAACAATTAAATTCTTCTAGTTTGCTTATCGGCTGAAATAGAAAAACTTTCATCGCTCCTAAGCAACACTTCTGAAGTTAGAGATTAGCACCTGCATCTGTATTTCATTTACGCAAATAGAGGTATGGAAGGCGAAACCCCCTATCGATACGCTGTCTGCGACATGCCTTATTGAGCAGAATTAGAAAATTCCTAAGCATGTGTGGAGATAATTTAGCTTTTTTAGATAAAAAAAAGGTGCTCGTTTGCACCTGTATGTTGTTCAAATTGTGAGCTAAAAATCTTTAGCTACATCCTTATGCTTTAGAAATGAAAGTTCATAAAAAATTAGAGCGTGGAGAAAATTAGGTCGAAAACATCTAACTTCTACGAACTATTGAGTGTCTTAGCCAGGATTAACTCGCATTAATACTTGGCCGTACTCGACTGGTTCGCCATTCTGAACCAAGACTTCCATCACCTCTCCGCTCACCTCAGCCTCTAACTCATTCATCAGCTTCATGGCCTCAATGATGCAGACAGTCTGGCCATTCCGAATGCGATCGCCAATGTCCACAAAAGGCGGCTCATCGGGTGCTGGGGCTCTGTAGAATGTGCCCACCATCGGTGAAGTGACATCCAACCACTTGCTTTTATCTACCGAGACAACCGTAGGACTTGCCGCAGGAGTAGTAGCTCCCATGCTGGGACGAGACTCAGGAGCCACTGAGGATGGTGTGGGGTTTATTGCAATGGGTGGGGCCAACTCAACACTAGGAACACCACCACTACCAGCAGCCGTGGACTCGATCGCTGTTGTTTGACTACTGACTTGCACACCCTTGCGTACCGTAAGCTCAAAGTCAGCACTTTTGATGGTCAACTCGCCAATATCAGTCTGGCCCAGAGTGACTAGTAGGTTGCGGAGTTCTTCAAAATTCAATTGCACAGTGTTTATGACCCCAATCCAATGAGCTGTTTTCAACCAGCTCGTCTTTACTAATTACACATTGTCAACAGTGCAATTTAGCACAGTGCCAACAAAGTACTGATCCCAGCTCTAGTCTTTTTCCCGACCTAGGTAAGTGTCGTTGCGAGTATCAACCTTGATGCGCTCTCCAATCGTAATAAAGAGAGGCACCATGACTTGAGCACCTGTTTCTACGATCGCAGGCTTAGTGCCACCTGTAGCGGTATCACCCTTGAGACCTGGATCGGTTTGAGTAACTTCTAAAACCACTGAGTTAGGTAGTTCAACTTCCAGAACTTGGGCACCCCAACGAACGACGTTGACTTCCATCCCCTCTTTCAGGTACTTCACGCGATCGCCAATCTGAGAAGCGCTTAAGCGTCCTTCTTCGTAAGTCTCCATGTCCATAAAGACAAAGTCTTCGCCGTCTTTATAGGTATGTTGCATCGTGCTCTTTTCCAAATTGGCCTGAGGCACAACCTCTCCAGCCCGGAAGGTTCTTTCTACAACGTTGCCATTTTGGGCGTTCTTTAGTTTGGTGCGAACGAAGGCAGATCCTTTACCGGGTTTAACGTGGAGAAATTCCACAACTCGCCACACGTTGCCATCCAATTCAATAGTGACGCCGGGTCGAAAGTCATTACTGGAGATCATGAATCTTGTGTCTGGGCAGAACAATTGGCATCCTATTGTACCGCTGAGCGGGTACTTCCCAGTACCCCCCTTCCAGAAGTTGTGCAAACTGCCGATCTATAGCATTCCTAAATGATTTATAAGGTTGTAGGTTGTGAGATTGCTATATATCAAAGATCAAAACCAGCTTGCCAGTGCTCCAGATTGGGATCTACCTCTGAATCTCTCTAGAGCTTCTAGGCGAAACACTGTGGCAAGATTAAAAATGGAATTTCCATGACTAGATTAATCGCACCGGAACCAGTACAAGGCACACGGGGATGAGTTTATGCTTCATTTAAATCGTTCGCGGCTCACTTCACACCAGAGCTGGCTAAAGCTAGGCCTCTTAGCGTTCCTGCTGATGACGCTTGCTGTCAGCTTTAGTCCAGCAGCATGGGCCGCCGATCGCGTGAGCCGATTGCCTGCTGGGAACGCAATTACAGACGGTAAGGCGTTATTGCGCTATGCCTTGCCCATCAATAACAAAGATATTAGAAACGTCCAAACCAGCCTGGAAGACATTACTACCCAACTGCGAGCCAATCGCCGTTGGGGAGCTATTTCTAGGGATGCAAATAAAGCAGCTTCCATTCTTCAGAAAAACCAAGCTGCTTTACTCGCCAGTATTCCTCCCGACCACCAGCAGCAAGCCGAGGCTCTGATCGCAGAAATGCAGCAAGAAGCTGTTGATTTACAAGCAGCGGCTGAGTCTAAAGATAAAGAGCAAATTCGCCAGAAGCAAGCCGAACTACTCAATCATGTGAGTGAGTTAGAGGAGGCGATGGTACAGGAATTCCCCTTTGAAGTGCCAACAGAGTACAGTAACTTGCCTCAACTAAAAGGGCGAGCCACAGTAGTTGTGGAAACGAGCAAAGGCCCCCTAACGGTAGTTGTGGATGGCTATAGCGCTCCTGTGACCGCTGGAGACTTTGTTGATCTAGTACAACGGGGTTTCTACGATGGCTTAGAGTTCACCCGTGCTGAAGATTCTTATGTGCTGCAAATTGGAGATCCACCCGGACCAGCGGAAGGCTTTATTGATCCCGCGACTGGCAAGTACCGCGCGGTGCCTCTCGAAGTCTTGGTTCAAGGAGATGATGCCCCCACCTACGGCATTACCTTAGAAGATGCAGGCCGCTATAAAGATTTGCCAGTACTACCCTTCTCCGCTTTTGGGGCTTTAGCTTTAGCTCGCCCCGGTGATGATCCAAATGGTGGATCGTCCCAGTTCTTCTTCTTCCTGTTTGAGCCAGAACTTACACCCGCCGGCTTGAATTTGCTGGATGGTCGGTACTCAATTTTTGGTTACGTGACCGAAGGCAAGGATGTTTTAGACGAACTGAAAGCTGGAGACAAAATCACCTCGGCCAAAGTGATGAAGGGAGCAGAGAATCTGGTCCAGCCTAAGTCTGCTTGAGGACTAGTTATGCTGTGGGTAGAAGAGTTGAGTGAAACAGCTTTTCTACCTGTTGCTTGTGTAGCCCCTAGGAACTGCATTTATGGTCCTCATCGAGTTGGTGTTTGCGATCGCTTTGGGTGTTTTTGTGGTGCTCCTGCTGGTCAACTCAATGCAGCGTGAGCAGCAACAGCAACGGCTGAGAAATGCTTTCTACCAACAACTGGGAGCAGGAAACGGCTATATTTCACTGATTCAACTGGTGGCAGCAGCTAAAGTAGATCCAGAATTGGCTCGACAATTTCTAGAGCACCAAGCGCAGGTATTGACCGCTACCCCAGAAGTAGATGCTGACGGTGATACTTTCTATCGCTTTCCCAAACTGCGTCCGAGTGATGCAGCACGCTAATTACTTGCGTCCTTCGTGAAACATCAATTGCTAAACCAGACCCTAGTGCCAGACACGACCTGTGAGTAACGATTTATCCAGGTTGAAAGTCCAAGATTTAGGAGAACAAGCATTACTGCAACGCTTGCAGCGCTTTTGTCCTGAAGGAATTGTCGGTGATGATGCTGCTGTGCTCCAGACGCACCCACAACTCGATCTGGTGATTACAACGGATGTATTAGTAGACGGGGTACATTTTAGCGTTGGTCTTGCATCTCCAGGTGTTTATACAACTTCTCCAGCAGATGTCGGTTGGCGAGCCGCCGCCGCAAATCTCTCAGATTTAGCCGCGATGGGAGCAGCACCGCTGGGCATTACAGTGGGTTTGAGTGCTCCGGGAGAGACGCCTGTCGTCTGGATTGAAGAGATTTATCAAGGTTTAACTGCTTGCTTACAGCGATTCAAGACTCCAATTGTAGGTGGAGACATTACGCGATCGCCAATTCTGACCCTAGCTATTACTGCCTTCGGTCAAGTAGCACCACATCAGGTAATCCGCCGCTCTACCGCACAACCCGGAGATGCGATCGTCGCGACAGGTTGGCATGGTGCTTCTAGAGCAGGTCTAGAACTGCTACTCCATCCTGAGCTAGGTCAGGAGCTTAGTGAGAGCGATCGCACCTATCTCATTCAAGCTCACCAACGCCCCAACCCTCGCCTCGATATTCTGCCTTACCTTCTTCCTTCCTTCCCCATCCCTCATCCCTCATCCTTGCTTTCCTCTCCTTTCAGAATCGCTGGCATGGATAGCAGTGATGGTCTTGCCGACGCGATCGTGCAAATTTGCCGGATGAGTGGGGTGGGTGCCAGGGTTGAGCGGAGCCAAATTCCCATTCCGCCCGCTTTAACTCGTTGGGTTAGCTCTGAACAAGCGATGCAATGGGCGTTATATGGGGGAGAAGATTTTGAATTGGTTTTGTGTCTAGAGCAAGCAGTAGCCCAAGCTTTGGTTGAGCAGTTAGAGCTAGGAGCCGCGATTGTGGGGACGATAACTAAGGAGCCTGAAGTTTTACTGATTGACGCTGCGGGGCATGAGCCTGATGAGACACTGGCTCTACAAAAGGGCTTCCAACATTTCTAGGCGCCTAAGCCGAAGTAAGTCAAGACTAAGTTGATAGAGCCGTTGTTTACAATTTCGTGCACTTCCCCAGGTTCCACGGCAATACAAGTGCCTGGTTGCAGCAGATGTTCCTGCCCATCAATTTGAATCACACCTGAGCCAGCTTCGACAAAAAAAACTTCACACATATCCTTATGGGCATGCGCTGTAGCAACTTGCCCCGGAGCAAAGTAGGCCTGAGCAAAGTTGATCAAGTGGGGCAGATCGTTCAACCGCAGCATTACTTTCTTCTTAATCGCTGGGTTATGAGAAACCTGTTCTTCAGGTAGCTGGTTGAGAGTGGTCAGTTTCATACAGGCTTAATTGCTAGTTGCTACAAAAAAGGACGCTCTTATCGAACGTCCCAGATCTGAATGTAGATAACAGTTGCTTCAGCAGATGGAGTTGCGATCGCTTGACGAATCGCTGCACCTCTAAACTCTAATTTTAGGTGAGAGCGATCGCGCCAAGTACTGGGCTAGAACGCATCAGCGTCTGTCTAGCCTTGCCATTTCTCGCCCACGGTTTCAGCTAGGTCAACCACACGTTGGCTATAACCCCACTCGTTGTCATACCAAGCGACAACTTTTACCATGTTGCCGCCCATCACCATAGTCAGCTCAGCATCCACGATGGAGGAAGCGTCAGTACCCCGGTAATCGGTAGAAACCAGAGGCAGATCGCTATACGCCAAGATACCTTTTAGCGCACCCTCAGAGGCAGCCTTCATCACTTCATTGACTTGCTCAGCGATCGTGTTCTTCTCAACTTCTACGACCAAGTCCACAATGGAAACGTTGGGGGTAGGGACGCGCAGAGCAATACCGTTGAGTTTACCTTTGAGTTCGGGTAGAACCAGCGCTACCGCTTTAGCCGCACCAGTGGTGGTTGGCACAATGTTCATTGCAGCAGCCCGTGCGCGGCGTAGATCCCGGTGGCTAGCATCCAACAACCGCTGGTCCCCAGTGTAGCTGTGGGTGGTGGTCATGGTGCCTTTGACGATGCCGAAGTTTTCATGCAAAACCTTGGCAACAGGGGCTAAACAGTTAGTGGTGCAGCTCGCGTTACTGATAATGACATGCTTGACAGGGTCGTAGTCTTTGTCGTTGACACCCACGACGAAGGTGCCATCATCCCCTTTGCCAGGAGCTGTAATCAATACTTTCTTTGCACCAGCTTTCAAGTGCTTAGAAGCTCCGTCACGGCTAGTAAAGACGCCAGTGGATTCAATAACCAAATCAATATCCCAGGCTGCCCAAGGCAGGTTTTCTGGGTTACGGTCAGATACACACTTGACAATTTTGCCATTAACAGTGATGGAGTTGTCATCCGCGCTGATATCAGCGTCGAATTTGCCCAACATGGTGTCATATCTGAGCAGGTGGGCATTGGTTTTTGGGTCAGAGGTATCGTTAATAGCGACTACTTCAATGTGGCTATTTTCTCTGCCGATCCAGCATCGCATGAAGTTACGTCCGATGCGTCCAAAGCCGTTGATCGCTACTCTAATCACTGCGTCTTGCCCTCTGTATTACTAAAGTCGGATAGCGAGTAATGACCCAGATCATATCGCAAAGGATGCCTATTTCGAACTCCCAATCCGTTCCCCAGCACCCGCTAAAAATTTTAATAAATGAGTGAATTCAAGAAATTTTCCGGATTTAACTGAGAATTTACCAATTTCCATTCCCAGTCGTTTCTTTGCCAAGCTTTCTTGAATTTCAGACAACGTTGATTCAGGATCTCAACCTATTTTGTGCTTGTAGAGATCTCAGGGACAAAAGCGGCAAAATTGGCTTGATTACTGAGACTGCTAGAAACAAGTGGCGAAGCTATGACCTAAAAAACCGTTGTCTTGCACAACAAAACCCGACCAAGCAATAAGCTTTGAATTTTGATTCGGCGATCGCGCTTAGTCATGGTTCTGATAAAGCTGATAGCCAGTGATGTAAGTTCTAACTGCCTCTGGAACTAGATAGCGAATAGAGCGTTGCTCTCGGCAATATTGGCGAATCAAGCTCGAAGAGACACCCACAACAGGCATAGGGAGACGCTGCCAGCGGATGGCAATAGATTGCTGAGCCATGACCGCAATAACTTGCTCACAGCTAGCGATCATTTCTGCAGTCCAACCCAGTTCAGTCGTTGGAGTCGTTAAATCATTGCCTGAACCACAGGAATCTGAACTACAGGAATTAGAAGGTTGAGAGCGAGGCGCAACTAACCACTCACAAGTCGCAGCTAATTCGGCGTGGTCATACCAGCGTGGCAAAGTTCGGAAGGCATCTAAACCAATAATCCAGTACCACTGAACTTGTAGATGAAGTTCTTGTAAAGCTTGCAGAGTTGTGATGGCAAAAGAAGGCCCCACCCGATTAGCCTCAACCTGGGTGACAGTAAAAGCGGGATGATCGGCGATCGCTTGTTGCACCATTTGCAGTCGATGCTCAAAACTCAATCCGAGTTGCTGAGCTTTGTGCGGTGCTACGCGGGTTGGCACCCAAATCACTTGGTCAAGAGCGGCTTGCTGCAATGCTGCCTCAGCCATGACCAAATGCCCCCAATGAATTGGGTCAAACGTTCCACCCAAAATTGCCACTTTTTGCATGCTAAACTGGCTGCTTTTCTCAGCGTCAATTCGCTTGGATCTCAAACTCAGTCACCGTTCTGTAACACTACGTTGCTGCAATCGTGATGCCAGCTCAATGCAGTGACTGATCTCCGTACAAACCCTAGTTGCAACTATAAAGGCTAGATGTAGGATGCAGAAGATTTGATGAAAAATCGCGGAATTCCTAGAAATTACTGAAGAATTCTTATAGCGAATCATCTTGATCGAGATCAACTCGCTATCAACCTGGAAAGTTGATTCTCACGATGTTTTTTCAGGAGATTTCCGGATCTATAACGCCCTAGGCGAGTAAAGATAAAAACAGTCCCAGGACAAAAAAATCCCTTAAATGGGAGCAGTCGGAACAACTAATTTAGAGTGATAAAGTTTCGAAAAGACGTTCTTTCTCTAAAGAAGTAAATGCTTGGCGGACTGTATCGCTAAAAAGCAATTCTTGATATGATATCGCGTGTTATTGGTGTGGTGTGGTGTGTAAGGAGCTAAAATGCTGAATTCTGTTGATTTCAGCGGGAGGCCATTTCATTTCATTGGAATCGGTGGAATTGGAATGTCGGCCCTCGCTTACGTTCTGGCAAAGCGTAGGCTACCTGTTTCTGGCTCAGATATTCGGTTAAATCACATTACTCAGCGCTTACAGGATTTAGGAGCGCACATTTTCTGGAGCCAAGATGCCACGAATTTAGAGTTTTTTCGACAAGCTGAATCATCTAAAAGCGACGCATTGCCAGCAGCAGTTGTGGCGATCGCGGCGAATGGGAAAAATGGGGGGGGAGCGAAAGAAACCCTGTCCACCACTAGCAAAGTATCTAGTAATGCCGATACTGCCCTGTTGCCTCAGGTAATTTGTTCCACAGCAATTAACCCAGCGAATGCAGAGTACCGCGCCGCTCTAGAGTTAGGTTGTCCGATTTTTCATCGCTCTGATCTCCTAGCGGCCTTAATCCAGGATTACCAAAGTATTTCCGTTGCTGGAACTCATGGTAAAACCACGACCAGCAGTATGATTGGCCATTTGTTGCTGGAAACAGGCTTGGACCCCACGATTGTAGTGGGGGGAGAGGTGAAAGCTTGGGAAGGCAACGCCCGCTTAGGAGAAGGACCCTACTTAGTGGCTGAGGCGGATGAGTCGGATGGCTCTCTCGTGAAATTCTCGTCTCAGATTGGCATTATCACTAATATTGAATTGGATCACCCGGATCACTACAGCACGTTAGACGAGGTGATTTCAACATTCAAAACCTTTGCTAGCCACTGCAAGACCTTAATCGGTTGCATCGATTGTGCCACGGTTCGAGATGCGCTCCAACCAGCCATTACCTATAGCTTGCATCGAGAATCGGGTGCTGACTACACGGTAGACTGCGTCACCTATCAGGCAAATGGGACCAAGGCTCAAGTCTGGGAACGGGGTGAATTACTGGGAGAACTCAGCCTCAAACTGTTGGGCCAGCACAACCTGAGTAATGCGTTGGCAGCAGTTGCTGTGGGCCGACTTCTAAACCTAGACTTTGCCCAGATAGCTCCAGCGATCGCGACTTTTGAAGGCGCTCGCCGTCGCTTTGAATATCGCGGTGAATACAACGAAGTTTTATTTGTCGATGACTACGCTCATCATCCGAGCGAAATTCGAGCCACTCTAGCAGCCGCTCATCTACAGGCGACCGAGCTGCCCACGGCGCACCAGAGGCGAGTCGTTGCTGTATTTCAACCCCACCGCTACAGCCGCACTCAAACTTTTCTGGCAGAGTTTGCTGAATCTTTTCAGGATGCGGATGTAGTTGTAGTGACAGACATCTACGCTGCCGGAGAAGCCCAACCAGATAATCTGACGGGTCAACAGGTCGTAGATGCGATCGCGGCCCACCATGCTCACGTGGTTTTTCAACCTTCGTTGGCAGCAGTCCAAAGCTTTTTGGAACAAACGCTGCAACCAAGAGACTTGGCTTTATTTCTGGGGGCTGGTAACTTAAACCAAATTATCCCGGAACTAATGGCCTTTCAGGAGCGTGCCGCAAAAAGCATATCTCAAGAAAGGTGCGACCAAACCTCTTTCTGATGTTCACTATGAACCATCACCGCATAGCAGTTTCACGATGAATGAAAGATTGCTGTACCAGGGTTGGCCACAACCTGGAGAAGCGGAAACCAGTCTTTCATCTTAGGCCCGTAGGCATGGAGCAGTTGGACCATCATGACTCTTTCCCAAGATCCGCCTAGCATTCTGAAGCCTTCCACCTTTATCACACCAAACATCCCACCCAAAACTGAGGCTGCTCCCCCCAAGCCTGATCCCTTGAAATACTCACCGATTCGCTTGCCCGCTACCGAGTGTCTGATTAAACCTCAAGTCTCCTTAGCACCCTTCACCTCTTTTCGAGTGGGAGGACCCGCAGAATGGTTTGTTTCTCCGAGACGAGCAGAGGAAATGCAAGCCAGCATCGATTGGGCTAACCAAGAGGGGTTGCCTGTTACCTTGCTGGGAGCAGGGTCCAACTTGTTGGTCAGCGATCGCGGTTTACCCGGTTTGGTCATTTGCACCAGGCATTTTCGCCACGCTCACTTTGATGCCGAAACAGGTCAAATCACGGCTGGGGCCGGAGAACCACTAGTCCGTCTAGCTTGGCAAGCTGCAGAGCGGGGTTGGGAAGGTCTGGAATGGGCGGTGGGAATTCCAGGCACTCTAGGCGGTGCAGTGGTGATGAACGCAGGAGCACACGGAGATTGCACTGCTGATGTTTTAGTCAATGCTCATGTGCTTTTACCCAATGGCACGACAGAAATCCTTTTACCTGGCGATTTGGGTTTCAACTACCGCACCTCAGCGCTGCAAGGCGATCGCCGCTTAGTCACCCAAGCAACGCTGCAATTAAAACCAGGAGCTGATCCCGCTCAGGTAATGGCAGCTACAACCACTCACTTAAAGCAGCGCCAGACTAGTCAGCCTTATCACCTCCCTAGTTGTGGAAGTGTATTCCGCAATCCTGGACCCCAAACCGCTGGTTGGCTAATTGAACAAGCAGGATTGAAAGGACATCGGATTGGGGGAGCGCAAGTTGCTCAGCGCCATGCCAACTTCATTCTTAACTGTGGTGGTGCGACTGCCTACGACATTTTTCAGCTGATTCGCTATGTGCAGCAACAAGTAGAACAACATTGGTCATTGCGCTTAGAGCCAGAAGTGAAAATGCTAGGAGAGTTTCAACTCGCCTAAACTGGCTGATGGCTAGACATGGCTGCAAGGCTACTGTTTAGCTTGATGCTTCTGCTTAGTTGTCTGCTGAAGACTTCAGAAAATTGTAGCTCTAACAAAATTGCTTCTAAGGAGTCATGAAAATCCAGCGGCTGTAATGTTAACTTAGGTGAAGGCTTTAAGAGGTACAGTCACCAGCACTCGCCATGCAATCCTGAGGTGGCTAAGCTGATTCACAGCCTTACCCTAGGTTGGCTTCTGTGGCTTGAAAGTTTTCTGGAAAGAATCAAGCTTCAGGCTGGGTTAGGCAAAAGTCTGCCAAAGAGACAGTGAGAGTGGCAGAATAGCAGAGACTAGGAACAACCTAATTAGACAAACAACTCGTACCCAATCTAAACGTTATGAGCAAAGGACAGGGATTTGGCTTCGGTCTGGGCAAAATGAAAGAGCTGACCGAAGCATTCAAGAAGGCACAACAAGTACAAGAGGGTGCCAAACAACTCCAAGAAGATTTGGAGAAAATGGAAATTGAAGGACAAGCGGGTGGGGGCATGGTGAAGGTGGTCCTCAGTGGCAACCAAGAGCCCCGGCGAGTAGAAATTTCAGCCGATGTGCTAGGGGAAGGCGCTGAGGTGGTTTCTGACTTGGTGACTGCTGCCATGAAGGATGCTTACAACAAGTCCACAGCCACCATGCGCGAGAAAATGGAAGAGTTGACAGGTGGTCTGAACCTACCTGGCCTCTAAATCAACAGCATTTAAGAGTCCAATTCAATCCGGGCAAGCAGTTTATGTCTGCTCTTTGCCCGGTTTTGTTGTTTTGACCTTGAAAAGTTGCGATCGCCCTTATCGATGCTCTTGCCAATGCTAAGTCTGTGACTGCTCAGTCTCTCTTGAATGGCGGGCCTTCAAATTTAGTAAGGAGAAGGGTTGGGTTGAACGGGGACGTTAAGTAACTTAGCGATCGTGCCATAGAGCCGTTTGGCGAGAACAGTGTTGGCTTCATCAGTGAGATGGACTGTATCTACAAAAGCTTGGCTGGGGAAGTTGTTATAAAGATTGTAGAGGTTCAGCGTGGTGACGGTTTTGGGAAATTCTTTCTGAACTTGTAGTGCTGCTTGCTCGATTTCGGTATAACCTGCTTTGACCCGTTGGCTGTAGGTAGCTCCTAGAGTCTGCTGAATTTTGGCTTCTTCTGAAGAGCGGTTTTTGCCAGTTCGACTGGTAACTTCTGGTTGAACTGCCACAATTAAAGGGATTTTGGCAGCGGTTGCGAGTCGGGCCATTTGCTGGAGATGGCTGCGGTAACGCTCAGCTCGCCGCTCCACCTCGGTTGGCTCACTGGAGAGTTGTTCAACTAAGGGAGCATTATTGTTAGCAGCTACCAAGCTGAGTTCATCTACTGAAGGCTGAGGCTTAATCAACCAGTATTGAATTCCTTTAACTAAATAAGACTGAGTAAATAAATTACTCAACTGCTGGGTGAGGTGCGTATAAAAGTGACGTGGCGCATCTTCTAGTAGTGCTTCGGCTCCAGGGATGGTCACTCCTTCTTCAGTGCTGGGTAGCAGCAAGTCTCGGTATCCGTCCACAACCACAATGATGTCGGGTTGATACGTCAGCACTTGCATTGCTAGCTGAGCTACCTCGTTACCAGAAGCATAACCAGGGACAGCGGCATTAATCACGCGATATTGCCCGTCGCGAATCCGGGGCGGCAACGTTAGAGCTTTGTCAACTTCTTCTTTGTAGTACGGTAAAACGTCAGGGCGGAATTTTTCTGGGTTGCGTTTTTGCTGCGCTACTTGCTGATTGAGGCTGGCTTCCAACTTATGGGCAAATGTAGTTTGGTTAGTCGAACTCATTTGCCCAAAGGCAGTAGAGCCACCTAACAGAAAAATTCGTGTTTCACCTTTGGGTTTAGCAATGGGTACAGGGCGATCGCTGCGAAACCCTTGCTCGTTAATCCGCCAAAACTGACTTTGCTGTTTACCGACGAGTTTATAGCCCGTCGCTAAACTAGGCTTTGCTGCTAGCTGTCCTGCGATTGGCAAACCATCATAAGGCTGCTGACTCGCATCCAGAAACCTAAGGCCGTAGGCTGTGGCTTTGGTTGGTTTACCCTGATAAGCTGCCAATTCATTACTTTGCCCTGTCACACCGACAAAGGTGCGGACTAAAAACTCTAGGACAATGAGCACAAGAGGCAGTGTGAGTAAGGTGATCAGGGGCCAAGAGAGCCGACGTTGTTTCCGGTAAGCAGATCTACGGCTAGGCCTAAACATCAAGTACTTTCCTCGTAATACCAATAGTAGTGACCCGTGCTTGCCTGGTGGAGCGAATTGCTGTCAGCAAACACTGTAGTCCGAAATTGCACATTCAAGAAGAGTTACACCCCTAGGGCCAGAAGGTCAAGGTTTGATCTAAGTTCCCGGCAGTTATCCATACCTCTGCAAGGGTTGCTGCTCTGAAACCGGAAAGACCCAGTAGGAATCACAGACGCAAGCATGAATTGGAGTCTTGAGCGCCAAGGCAATGGGAAACGACCGATAGTAGCACCCCGAATCAACTTTTTCGAACAGGCGCTACGGTTCTGATAAGCTATTGAGGCTGATGGCGGTTATCGATTACGCTGACAGCGATCGCCCAACCAACCTCGACTACAGACATGTCTTACAAACTGCTCTTCGTTTGTCTGGGTAACATCTGCCGCTCGCCCTCGGCAGAAAACATCATGAACCACCTAATTGAGCAAGCAGGGTTGGGACATGAAATTGTTTGTGATTCTGCTGGAACTTCGAGTTATCACATTGGCAGTGTGCCCGATCGCCGCATGACCGCAGCCGCAAAGCAGCGAGGGATTGCCCTTAAAGGTCAAGCTCGACAATTTCAAAAATCAGATTTTGAAGCGTTTGACTTGATCTTGGCGATGGATCAAGAAAACTATCACGATATTCTGGCGCTTGATTCAACTGGAGTGTATCGCGATCGCGTGCGCTTGATGTGTGATTTTTGCACGCAGTATCCAGAGCGGGAAGTTCCCGATCCCTACTACGGGGGCACGGAAGGTTTTAATCACGTGATCGATCTGCTATTGGATGCTTGTGGCGGCTTGGTGCAGCATCTGGTGACAACCCAAAAATTGGCTGCTCCCACCTCTAAACTCCAACCCTAGGAGAAAAAGTTTAGAGAGTTTCAGTGCATCAACCCGTGTTCCATCACAAACCGAACTAACTCCGCCCGGTTATTAGTTTCAGTTTTGCGTAATAAGCTGCTGACATGTTTTTCCACCGTACGAGGGCTGAGGTGGAGGCGATGACCAATTTGAATATTTGACAGACCATCCGCCAAGAGTTGCAGCACTTCTTGCTCTCGCTCCGTCAAGCTCACCGTTGAGAGCGCTGGCGTGGGGGTAAACTTAGCAGTTGCATTGGTCTTTTCGGCTGAAAGCTCTGCCTCTTGATGTCGCGATCGCCACTCAGCATGAATCATTTCCGCTTGAATCATCTGCGATCGCTCTAGCAAGTTGCGAACGACGGCTCCCAATTCATCCAAGTCGAAGGGTTTGGGTAAGTACAGATCGCACCCTAGCTGATAGCCCCGAATGCGTTCTTGAATATCAGTGCGAGCCGTGAGAAAAATAACAGGCAACAGTCGAAACTCTACCTTTTGTCGAACTCGTCTGACTAGCTCGTAGCCATCCATCCGAGGCATGGTAATATCGGTCACAATCAGATGAGGCTGGTACTCATCAACCAGCGCTAGCGCCTCCTGACCATTCTCAGCCGCAACGACTGAATAACCAGAGAGTTCGAGATAATCGCTGATGGACAGGCGAGTACCGATATCATCATCAGCAACAAGAATCATCAAAGGCATGGGTAGCTAGCACATGAACGCTTAGGGTTAGGACAAATACAGCTCTTTAAAGATGGGCCTACGATACTAAAAAATAATCACAGAGAGTGAGTTTAAAGCAATCAAAGTGGTTTTCCTACTATTAAGGATACTGAGTGGAAGCTGATTATGCCGAAATGAGACTGAGCCCTCAGATGCAGTTTCCTGAACTCCAGCGATCGCTCTCCCAGAGAGCACTTAACCAATCCGTATCTCAAATTACAAACCACAACTACCTGAATTGTATCTCTTTGTCTTGAATGATTTGGGTCGTCTTTGCAGAGATTGTATCAAGCTTGCCCTTTATTGCTTTCAGCCTTAGGCATTCCGAGTTCTATTTGCCTGTGGAAAGCCGTTGGGATCAGTCAAGAGCAACGGAACAACGTGAGACTCAAGGCGATTCGTTACTTTATCTTAGCCTTTGATCCCAGAAATCTTAGCTGAGCTTTAGCCTTTGCATCGGGTTTGGCTCTGGCTGTCCAGTGAGCACAGGTCAAAGTAAATTTTGACGCAAACGCCACATTCTTGCTTCATCTTTAAGGGTGACTACCTGCAACTCCAACACTTTTCGCTGCTGTTCTGGGCCAATCTTGTACAAAAGAGATTTTAGTCAAAAATTCCTAGGATGTATCCTTGCTCAGCACTGAATAAAACTTAGTGCCGTGGGATATAGAGCAGTTTTGTGATGGGTCAGAGAATGGTCTTTGGTCCTAAATTAAGTAGAGGTGGGCGCTGGCTGAAACCCAGACTAGTTAAACTATGTTGCACTACGTTAAAAGTTTAATCGATTCAATAAATACCAAAAAATACTAACAAACTGGAGTATTGATTACTCCAGGAAAAGAGATGCACTTTTGCAGTTTAGATAGATATAAAATGGATTTTGAACTATCAGCGTGGAAAATAACCACTCAAAGATAGAATGGTGAAGCTTGCTTCTAGCAAGTATTGATTTTCAACCTGATTCTGCTCATGTTTGCGCGCCAAAAGCTCTACGAAGGCAAAGCTAAAATTGTCTACGCCACCGATGATCCCGATGTTTTTCTCACCCACTTTAAGAACGACGCGACGGCATTTAATGCCCAAAAGCGGGGACAAATTGCTGGTAAAGGTGAAATCAACGCTGCTATCTCTAGTCATCTGTTTCAGCTGCTAGAAGCCAACAGTATCCCTACCCACTTTATCGATCGCCCCACCGCTGAAGATATGCGAGTCAAGGCGGTAAAAATTATTCCTCTAGAAGTGGTAGTCAGGAACATTGCAGCCGGGAGCCTCTGTCAACAAACTGGGTTGGAATTGGGTGCGGTTTTGAAGCAGCCCCTCGTGGAGTTCTACTACAAGAACGATGCTCTAGGGGACCCACTGCTGACTCGCGATCGCCTTTTGTTGCTAGAACTGGCTACGCCGGAACAGCTAGACCAGCTCCAACAAATGGCGCTGCGGATTAACGAGCTACTATCAGCTTTTTTTCAGCAGTGTGGCATTACTCTGGTGGACTTCAAGTTGGAGTTTGGCTTAGACCGCAATCAGCAAATTCTCTTGGCTGACGAAATTAGCCCAGATACTTGTCGGCTTTGGGACCAAGGGGAAACTGATCCAGACCGTCGGGTGATGGATAAAGACCGCTTCCGGCGTGACTTAGGCGATGTGGAAGGTGCTTACCAAAGGGTGCTAGAACGGGTGCTTAACCAGCCAGTTCAGCCACTAGTTCAAGAACCAGTGCAAGAGTGAGAGTCACGAATGGGGTAGAATTTCCCCATTTGCTTGGTTTAGCGGGATTCCCTTCTCAACCCAATTCCCTGATGTCTTTAACAACTTAGGCCAGCCTAAGTTAGAGCCTGGTGTGTGGAAATGCCAAATCACGTGAACACAATGCGCTTATCTCCGGTCTTAGTAGCAATTATTGCCGCTTCAGCAACCTTGAACCTGTCTACTCCTGCCAGAGGGCAAACCTCTGCACCTACGAAAGCAGGGGTCGAGTCCTCTAAGGATGTCAAGGTTGTTGCTACCAGCCCAACTGCGGCAGCAGAAGTCTTGAAGCCAGCTTCATTACCCGCGATCGCGATTAGTTTGGAGACGGCAAAGCCAGGGGCTGTATTGGCTAGTAATAGCGTTGTAGTGCCAACCGTTAGTGAACCGGAAGTTTTTCCAGCCGAGTTTCGGGCTCAAGCTCCTACCTCGTCGCCGACTTCACCTACTGAAACGCCTACCGAGACCACACCAACTGAGATTGCGCCCACCGAAATTACGCCAACTAACATAGAGTTGGACTCCACTCAAGAAACGCCCCCTGCACCAGGTGGGCCACCCCCAGGAACGGCGACTCCAGAGCAAGAAACGCCCAACGAAATTCAACTGGATGGAACACCAGCGCCTGGTCCAAGTATTGATTTCAACCTTCCTCCCCAAACTCCGACAACTCCGACCACCCCAGCCAATGGAGCTGAGGATGGCACCAACGGAGAAACTCAAGCTGCCCCTGAGCAAGCAGAACCCCGCGTTTTAGTCGCCGAAGTGGTGGTTCAAGGTGTCACCGGAGAACTAGAGGACGAAGTTTACAACGCGATTCGGACTCGCCCGGGACGGACAACCACGCGATCGCAATTGCAAGAAGACATTAATGCTGTGTTCGCTACCGGATTCTTCTCTAGCGTGCGAGCCAATCCCTCAGATACACCGCTAGGGGTTCGTGTCACCTTTGATGTCCAAGCGAATCCAGTTCTGAATTCTGTACGGGTAGAGGGCAATCAAGTTCTGCCCCAAAGCGTCGTCGATGACATTTTTAAGGAGCAGTACGGTAGTATTCTCAACTTGCGTCGCTTCCAAGAAGGCGTCAAAGAAGTCAATAAGTGGTACCAAGACAAAGGTTATGTCCTGGCCCAAGTGATTGATACGCCCCAGGTGGCGGAAAACGGCACGGTGACTCTAGCCGTGGCTGAAGGCGTGGTTGAAGATGTTCAGGTTAAGTTCCTGAACAAAGACGGTGAGGAAACCAACGATGAGGGTGAGCCCGTTCGAGGCCGTACTCGCGACTTTATCATCACCCGTGAGTTTGCCCTCAAGCCAGGAGATGTGTTTAACCGGACTCAGGCTGAGAAGGACTTACAGCGCGTCTATGGCCTAGGGATTTTTGAAGATGTGCGGCTGTCTCTCAATCCGGGGCAAGACCCCCGCAAAGTAGTCGTGGTTGCCAATGTCACTGAGCGCAGCACGGGCTCTGCTGGAGCGGCCCTAGGTATTAGTTCTGCCAGTGGCTTATTTGGTAGTGTGAGCTACCAACAGCAAAACTTGGGTGGCAATAACCAAAAATTCAATGCTGAAGTGCAGGTAGGCCAGCGGGAGTTGCTGTTTGATGTCAGCTTTACGGACCCTTGGATTGCGGGTGATCCTTACCGAACTTCCTACACGCTCAATGTTTTCAACCGCCGATCGCTCTCTTTAATCTTTGACGGGGGCGAACCGGAAGTGGAATTGCCTAACGGCGATCGCCCCCGGATTGACCGTTTGGGCGGTGGTATTACCTTTACCCGTCCACTCAGCCGTGATGTTTTTGCCGATTCTGAATGGACCGCTTCAGCTGGTTTGCAATACCAGCGCGTCTCAGTTCGTGACTCGGATCGAGAGATCACCCCATTCGATGAACTAGGGAATCAACTCAGCTTTAGTGATGACGGATCAGATAATTTGCTCACGGCTCAACTGGGCTTAGTCCGCGATCGCCGGAACAATCGACTGCGGCCTACCAGCGGTTCTCTTTTACGGTTTGGCACTGAGCAATCGATCCCGATTGGTGGCATTTTCTTCAATCGCCTCCGGGGTAGCTACAGCTACTACATTCCAGTCGATTACACCAAGTTTGCGGCAGGTCCAGAAGCGCTGGCTTTTAACGTCCAAGCAGGTACAGTCATTGGCGATTTACCTCCTTATGAGGCGTTCGCTTTAGGCGGTAGTAACTCGGTGCGAGGCTTTGATGAAGGCGATGTCGGGAGTGGTCGTAGCTTTATTCAAGCCACCGCTGAGTATCGCTTCCCGCTTTTCTCCATTCTAGGTGGGGCACTATTTCTAGACTACGCTACTGATCTAGGTTCTGGCTCCAGCGTTCCTGGAGATCCGGCGGGCGTTCGGGGTAAACCTGGTAGTGGTTTAGGATATGGTGTAGGCGTCAGAATTCAATCACCTTTAGGCCCAATCCGAATTGATTACGGCTTTAATGATGACGGCAACAGTCGTCTGCACTTCGGTATTGGAGAACGGTTCTAAAGTTACCATCCATTCAAGGTCACGATGCTTTCAGAGCCTAAAAACGTCCCGCTATCAGCATCACCGAGTCCGCTATCGGCCCCTGTAGCGCTAACTTCTGGACAACAGCAGACCTTGAAAAATGAGTTTGTTTGTTCTGGAGTAGGTTTGCACCTGGGGCTAAAAACTCAGGTGCGAGTGTTGCCTGCTGCTGAAAATCAAGGTCGCGTCTTTGTCCGGGTCGATTTAGCAAACGCCCCTGAGGTTGCTGCATCTGTGACATCGGTGCATGAAACAACGCTGTCTACAGAACTGGCCCAGGGAGAAGCTAAAGTCAGAACGGTAGAGCATCTGCTAGCAGCTTTGGCGGGTCTGGGAGTTGATAATGTCCGGATTGAAATTGATGGTCCTGAAGTTCCCCTACTCGATGGCTCCGCTCAGAGCTGGGTAGAAGCGATCGCCCAAGCAGGCATTGTTGCTCAAACAGCAGCTAGGCAAACCTACACCTTGAGCGAACCCATTTGGGTTTACCAGGGCGATGCGTTTGTGGCAGCATTGCCAGCCCCAGCGTTGCGATTTACTTATGGCATTGACTTTGATTTACCTGCCATCGGCAATCAGTGGCACAGTTGGTCTCCGAACCAAGAAAATTTTGCTGAGGCGATCGCAGCGGCTCGTACCTTTGGCTTGGCGCACCAAATTGAACACTTACAAGCCAATGGTTTAATTAAAGGTGGCAGCCTAGAAAATGCCTTAGTTTGTGGAACTGAAGGATGGCTTAACCCTCCCTTAAGATTTTCAAATGAGCCAGCGCGTCATAAACTTTTAGATTTAGTAGGGGATTTAAGTTTGTTAAATTTATTTCCCCAGGCTCACATTTTGGCTTACAAAGCTAGCCATCACTTACACACCCAACTGACACAGTTGATAGCTCAAAGGATGAGAGATGAAGGATGAATCTGGTGATTTTGTCTGGAATCTTGTATCTCGATCCAAATAGCTGCCTGACTGGAAAGCGCATCACATCCTTCACTACTGGCAAAACTACCCATGTCCACCTTGACTGATCTCAACACCACTGATGCCCCTAGCCATGTGGAGGCACAGGCCAATGGGAGCACCAAATCCTCTGACTCAACCAAGCCCATTTTGGCAATTGAGGACATTCACAAGCTCCTGCCTCATCGTTATCCCTTCTCCCTAGTCGATCGCATTATCGAGTATGTACCAGGGGAGCGAGCTGTTGGGATCAAAAATGTCACCTTTAACGAACCCCACTTTCAGGGGCACTTTCCTGGAAGACCGATCATGCCTGGTGTCTTGATCGTAGAAGCAATGGCCCAAGTAGGCGGCGTGGTCCTGACTCAAATGTCGGACGTGCAGGGCGGATTGTTCCTGTTTGCAGGCATCGATAAAGTTCGTTTCCGTCGTCCTGTGACTCCAGGAGACCAGTTGATCTTGACAGTGGAACTGCTGTGCGTGAAGCGACGTCGTTTTGGTAAGATGCAGGGCCGAGCTGAAGTAGATGGTCAGCTAGTAGCCGAAGGCGAACTCATGTTTTCCTTGGTGGACTAATGCTCTGTACTCTTAAACTTTTGGGATGGTGCCTGGAGGCGCGCCCTTGACTACAACACTGATTCATCCAACAGCAGTTATTCATCCAGATGCTCAATTGCACTCGACTGTGCAAGTAGGGCCTTATGCCGTGATTGGGCCACAAGTCAAAGTCGGCCCTGATACCGTCATTGGTCCGCATGTAGTCCTAGATGGTCGGACGGAGATTGGGGCTCGCAATCACATTTTTCCGGGAGCCGCGATCGGTCTAGAGCCCCAAGACCTGAAATATGACGGCTCCGTGAGCTTAGTGCAAATTGGTGATGACAACCGCATTCGTGAGTTCGTCACCATTAATCGAGCGACACGGGCCGACGAAGTCACAGTGATTGGAAGTGGCAATCTGCTGATGGCCTATGTTCACGTTGGGCACAACTGCGTGGTTGAAGACAACGTGATTATTTCCAATGCTGTCTCTCTGGGGGGACATGTCCACATTGAGTCACGGGCAGTAATTGGCGGTGTGGGTGGTATTCACCAGTTTGTGCATGTAGGGCGGCTAGCCATGGTCGGTGGCATGAGCCGAGTCACTAGAGATATCCCTCCCTATATGCTGGTGGAGGGCAACCCCATCCGCGTCAGAACCCTCAACCAAGTGGGCTTAAAACGGGCTGGCATCGTAGATTTAGCCGATGGGCAAGTGTTTCAGTCTTTAAAAAAGGCGTTTCGCTTACTCTATCGTTCTGGCTTAACTCTAGAGCAGGCATTAGAAAAATTAGAGCTGTTGCCTGAGAATGAACACCTACAGCATCTCTGTCGGTTTCTGCAACTCTCGCAGTTAGAAGGGCGGCGTGGTCCCACTCCGGGGCGGCTCAAAGGTACGAGGAGCGGAGACTGACCCATGGGTGAACCAACCAATCAGGGGAGCGCGATCGCAGAGACTCCTGCTGCTTCCCGGAATATTCGCCTGTTTATTAGCACAGGTGAAGTTTCTGGTGATCTTCAGGGGGCGCTGCTGGTCACGGCCCTGAAGCGGCAAGCGCAAGCTCTGGGGATTGAGCTAGAAATTTTGGCCCTTGGCGGCGATCGCATGGCGCAAGCGGGGGCGACGCTTTTAGGCAACACCACAGCCATTGGGTCTGTGGGCCTCTTAGAATCATTGCCCTATATTTGGCCGACGCTACAAATTCAGCGACGAGCTAAACAGTACTTGCGCCAATATCCCCCTGATTTAGTGGTCTTGATTGACTACCTCGGCCCCAACGTGGCCATAGGCAGCTATGTACGGCAGCATTTGCCCCAAGTGCCGATCGCTTACTTCATTGCGCCTCAAGAGTGGGTTTGGTCGCTCAGCCCGCGCAATACGGCGCGAATTGTGAATATCACCGATCGCCTCTTAGCAATCTTTCCAGAAGAAGCCCGCTATTTTGCCGAGCATGGAGCCAAGGTGAGCTGGGTGGGACATCCCTTGGTGGATCGGATGCAAGCTGCTCCCGATCGCGCCAGTGCTAGGCAAGCCCTAGGAATTCCAGATGATCAAATTGCGATCGCCCTGCTCCCTGCCTCCCGTCGTCAAGAACTGAAGTATTTGATGCCCGTGATTTTCCAGGCAGCTCAACAAATTCAAGCTCAACTGCCTCAGGCTCATTTTTGGATTCCCGTCTCTTTGGAAGCTTACCGTTCGCCCATCGAACAGGCGATTCAACAGTATGGACTGCGGGCTACTGTATTGGCAGGACAAACCAGTAATTCTAAATTTGAGGAATCCATCACATTGCGAGCGATCGCGGCAGCTGATCTGGCTATTGGAAAATCGGGTACGGTTAACCTGGAAATTGCCCTCCTGAATGTCCCCCAGGTTGTCCTCTATCGAGTTGGTGCTGTTACCGCTTGGATTGCTCGCCATATTCTCAAATTTTCCATCCCGTTCATGTCGCCGCCTAACTTGGTAGAAATGCGGTCTGTAGTCCCAGAGTTTCTGCAAGACCAGGCCACCCCAGACAACATTGCCCAAGCGGGTTTGGAGTTATTACTCAATCCGGTACGGCGGCAACAGACTTTGGATAACTACCAAGCCATGCGCCAAGCGGTTGGGGAAGTCGGAGTCTGCGATCGCGCTGCCCAAGAGATTTTGCAACTCTTGCCCACCAATGCATTACTCTCCTGACTGCTAGCAGCGGAATCTATGGAGCGGACTAAATTGCTAGTAGGAAAATATCCGTGATCGCTCGGTGCCAAATGTAACCACCACGAGGCACTCTGGAATCGTCATTTAATGTTGGCAATTCAACGTTTGCCTAGCCGCTATGCAGTCTTTAGTGCTTTCCCAAGCGTCTGATTTAGAAGAATTGATTGGCAGTATTTTCTTGTGTGGTAGCTTGACTGCAACAGAGTATCGATGGCTGATTACTCTGTCTACGGCCAGAGCGGCTCAAGAATCGGACAAAGTCTTAATTGATCGCGTCTTGTATGGGATTCGCCACGGCCTCTTGCAAATCGCAGAGGTGGCTTAAAATTTTGACTTTCTAAAAACTTGGCTTCAGAGGGTTCAGCTACTACATTCAACCTGCTCCAGCTAAGTGAGCCCGTTACCGCGTAGGGCAACATATCACAGATAGAGCAACAATGGGTCGCAGCCCTTAGAATAGAAGTTTAGACTCCACAAATTATTTGAGTGCGATCGCCTTATGTCCTTGCCTATTGTTGCTATTCTTGGTCGTCCGAACGTGGGCAAGTCAACGATTGTGAACCGTTTGGCCGAAACGAAGGGCGCGATTGTTTTTGACGAGCCCGGTGTCACACGCGATCGCACCTACCAACCCGCTTACTGGCGCGATCGCGAATTTTTGGTGGTCGATACAGGCGGCTTAATCTTTGATGACGACACTGAATTTTTGCCGCTAATTCGGCAACAAGCGATGGCGGCTTTAGCCGAGGCCAGTGTGGCGATTTTCGTAGTAGATGGTCAAGAAGGCCCTACTACAGCTGATGAGGAAATTGCTACCTGGTTGCGGCAACAGTCTGTACCTGTGTTGCTGACTGTCAATAAGTGTGAGTCTCCAGAGCAAGGAATGGCTCAAGCCGCTCAGTTTTGGAGTTTAGGTTTGGGTGAGCCTTATCCTGTTTCTGGCATTCACGGTAACGGTACTGGCGATCTCTTAGATGAAGCGCTGAAGCATCTGCCACCACAGGAGGAATTGCCAGAAACCTCAGAGATCAAAGTGGCGATCGTGGGGCGGCCTAATGTCGGCAAGTCAAGCTTACTTAATGCCTTCGTCGGTGAAAATCGCGCCATTGTTAGCCCCATTTCTGGTACGACTCGCGACAGCATTGACACAGTCGTGGAACGAGAAGGCCAAACTTATCGCTTAATTGATACGGCTGGCATTCGCAAGAAAAAGCATATTGAGTACGGTCCAGAATTTTTCAGCATCAACCGCGCTTTCAAAGCCATTCGTCGAGCTGATGTCGTCTTGATGGTGCTTGATGCCCTAGATGGCGTGACTGAGCAAGACCAGAAACTCGCAGGTCGAATTGCAGATGAAGGGCGAGCTTGCATTATTGTGGTTAACAAATGGGATGCAGTCGAAAAAGACGCTTACACCATTTATGACTACGGGGAGCAAGTTAAAAGCCGCTTGCAGTTTACCGAATGGGCACCGTTGATCTTTGTCAGTGCTGAGACAGGGCAGCGAGTTGAGAAGATTCTAGAACTGGTGAATACAGCTGCTGAGCAGCATAAACGGCGGGTGACGACCTCAGTGATTAATGAGGTTTTGGAGGAGGCTGGGAATTGGCATTCGCCTCCAACCACGCGCCAAGGTCGGCAGGGCAGAATTTATTACGGCACTCAAGTTAGTACGCAGCCACCTACGATCGCGCTGTTTGTGAATGAAGCTAAGTTGTTCAATGACAACTATCGCCGTTATATTGAGCGACAATTTCGCGAGAGTTTGGGATTTACCGGTACGCCAATCCGCATGATTTGGCGGAGCAAGAAGGTGCGAGAAATGGAGCGGGGTAGCGCTAACCGGGCCACTCGTGTTTAACAATGAAGTGATTGAGAGTTTCATCCCCCAAATCGAATGGATCTGCTGCGATCGCTGCCATTAGGACTGTACCTGGAACAACCGCAAACTTGGCTCCATAAGCTTGATCCCCGCGTCAAGCTAGCTTGGTTAATGAGTTTTTTGCTGGCCCCTCTCCTAGCAAATCCCCTCTGGCGCTTGTTCTTGGTGGTGGTATTAGTCCTACTCACCTTGATAGCGATGATTCCGTTTCGGGTTTGGCGGCAGCAAATGGCTTGGTTATTGATGCTGGGCTTCTTTGTCTTTTTGCTGACTGCGATCGCCCCAGATGGGTTGAGTGCGGAGCAGCAACCTCGCCTACCCGCCAATGAGCTAGCCTTTGCCCAGCAACCTGCGACTCCAGCAACAGCACAACGCCCTGTATGGCTCGATCCTCGCCGCTGGCTGACCAGAGACTCGGCTGATGCCAACGGTGAACGCCAATCTGCGCAACAGTCCGGTCAGCAGGCTCTGACTGAGTCTTTACCGCAGCCTACGGCTTATAACTATGTGCTGTTTAAGCAAAAACCATTTTTGGTGACGCGGCGATCGCTGGACTTAGGAGTTCGGGTCAGCACTTTGCTGTTTACCTTGATTTACAGCACGAATCTATTTCTGCTCACTACCGCGCCTGAGGAAATTACCGCTGGTTTAGAAACTTTGATGCGACCGCTGCGCCGCTTGAACTGGCCTGTCACCGAGATTGTGTTAACCCTAACTTTGTCACTCCGGTTTATTCCGTTGGTGCTGGAAGAGGTGCAAAATTTGATTCGCTCTGTGCGGACTCGGGCGATTAACTGGAAAAAGTTAGGGTTTCGTGGGGCGATTCAAGTTTGGATGTTAATCGCGGAGCGGCTATTAGAAAATTTGTTGCTACGAGCAGAGCAGATTGCTAGTGCGATGAAAGTGCGCGGCTTTACTAGCCCTAACCAGCATCGGGTGCAGTGGCATCAACTACGACTGGGCCGTGGTGATTGGTTGGCCTTGTTAGCGCTGTTAGGCTTGTGGGGAGCCCGTTTGATTTGGGGATCGGAAGTTTCATAGTCGTCGTACCTCACTATGCATCCAATTCAACCTTGGTATTGGCGATCGCTCCCCTTAGCAGACCGCACTGGTTCGCAAATCTTCGCTGCCTTATTCCATCAGCCCACCACTCAAGCCACTTCTGAATCTGCGATCGCCACCCTCTTAGAAAGCCCTTACCCATTGAGTAATCTAGGTGCTCCTAGTGCTTTGCAGCAAGCTCAAGCCCGTTACTCAATTTGTGCTGGTGCTCCCCGTGTGGTGGATGGCCAATTGCAGCTTTGGACGCCTGAGGTGGGCAATATTTTGCCATTTCTGGAGCAACTGCTACAACGCCAGAACTTTGGTTTAGCGGATGAGCGATCGCGCCCAGATGCTTTGCCATTTACGGGAGGTTGGTTGGGTTGGTTGGGTTACGACTTAGCTTGGGAAATTGAGCATTTACCCCAGCTCAAATCAGATGCGCTGCCGTTTCCCGTGGCTTATTGGTACGAGCCAGACTGCTTTGCAGTTTTAGACCATTGGGAGCAAACTCTCTGGTTAGCTGCAACTCAGGAGCCGCAGCTGGATCAATTGGAGGAGCAATTGGCCCTCAAGCACGAGGCTGGGAACTACAAATCGCTAAGCCTGAGTCAAAATGCACCGCTAACAGCTCCCTCCCTCCTGCCTAAATTTCATACGGCTCAAGCTGATTACGAAGCCGCAGTTCTCAAAGCCAAGAGCTACATTACGGCTGGAGACATCTTTCAGACTAATCTTTCGGTACGCTTTGAAGCAGCCTTGACGGGCGATAGTTGGTCGCTTTACCGCGCCTTACAGCAAGTAAATCCTTCTCCTTTTGCCAGCTATTGGCAGACTCCCTGGGGAGATGTTGTCAGTTGTTCTCCGGAGCGACTCGTGCAATTGCAGGGGCGACAAGCTCAAACGCGACCGATCGCCGGGACGCGATCGCGGGGCACAACGCCCGAACAAGACCAAGCGCAGCAGCAAGAACTACTAGCCAGCGTCAAGGAACAAGCGGAACACATCATGCTGGTTGATTTGGAGCGCAATGATTTAGGCCGAGTTTGCGAATGGGGTTCGGTGGCGGTGAATGAACTGCTCACGATTGAGTACTACAGCCACGTCATGCATTTGGTGAGTAACGTGATTGGTACTCTCCAGCCTGGATACAACAGCATCGATTTGATTCGGGGAGTGTTTCCTGGCGGCACAATTACGGGCTGTCCTAAAGTTCGCTGTATGGAAATCATTGAAGAGTTGGAACCTGTGCGGCGCAGCTTGTTCTATGGTTCCTGCGGCTACTTAGATTGGCGTGGTCACCTCGACCTGAATATCTTGATTCGGACCTTATTAGTCACCAAAAGCGATCGCCTTCCACAAAGTAACCCAGCTCAAAGTTTCAAGGTCTGGGGCCAAGTGGGAGCGGGGATTGTAGCCGATAGCAATCCGGAACGAGAGTGGTATGAGTCGCTGCACAAAGCGCAAGCCCAGTTAGCAGCATTACGACTTGTAGAATTACAGGCTGAAACCAGCTCCTAAATCAGAAGTCTGTGGCAAAAACTCTGCTAACCAAAACTGTGCTAACCGATAGCAGGCCCAGTTTTGGTAGCAAAAGGGCACAGTTTCTCCTAAAGTGATGAAATCTGGTCGTTAAAGATAGGTTTGCTTGAATATTCGCCTTGGGACAGATATTGTCTACATTCCTCGCATTCAAGCGGCACTGGACCGTTTTGGGGAGCGGTTTCTGAAACGAGTTTACACCCCCGCCGAGCAGCAGGACGCTGGGGCTTTGATTCAAGTCCCTGTTCCGGTTGGTCTTCGCGAAAAGCGAACTGATGTTTCAGCAAGTCGTTTAGCAGGACGCTGGGCTGCCAAGGAGGCTGTTGCGAAAGCCTTAGGTACTGGCTGGCGAGGTCTACGCTACACCGATATTGAAGTTCAACGTCAGCCCAGTGGACAGCCAAAAGTTTGTCTCTATGGAGCGGCGGCGATCGCGGTGTCTACGTGGGGAGATTATCATTGGCAAGTGAGCCTGAGTCATGATGGTGATTATGCGATCGCGACGGCAATTGCTTTTTGCCGCGACTAGTTTGCCGCGACTAGATAGTGAATTGCCTTAAATCTTGCATGGAATTCTATTAGGCTAATTTGAACTAATTAGTCACGCTTAGAGCGATACTGAAACAGACTCCACGATTTAATAATATTGTTGGCGATCGCAACTACCAAATTTGGCTTGTAATCTAAACCTTAATTTTGACCTAGCTATTGCTGCCAGCTTGAAGCTGAATGAGTACTGAAACTTATCTGAATCATCCCACCTTTGGTTTACTCTTCAGGATTTGTCTTGTTGAGGAAAGCCAAGAACTGTTTGCGACTTTGTATGCCCAACGGCTCTTTTTTATGGTGCATAGCGGACCCAATGGCTTAAAGTTTGAACCTATTGGTCGGACAGATGCCCGAATCTTAGTCGAGAATCGGCTGCGGCTGCTACGGCGGGCAGGGCAGGCTAAAGAGCAAGAGCAGCTACAGGCCATCTACAAACAAACTTTCCAATAAGGCTCCCATCGTGCTGTCGCCTTTATATTCGACGCAATGACCTTCTCCCAGCCAAGCACCTATCGCGATCGCATTGCTAGCATTCAGCAAAGCTTACCTCCTACGGTAAAGTTGATTGCTGTGACTAAGCAGGTGCCAGTGGCAGCAATGCGAGTTGCTTACGCGGCAGGTGTGCGAGATTTTGGCGAGAGTCGAATTCAAGAAACCGAAGCTAAGCAAGCTGAACTACAAGATTTGCCGGATATCACTTGGCACTTAATTGGACGCTTGCAAAGTAACAAAGCCCAAAAAGCTTTGGAGCTATTTCAATGGATTCATTCAGTGGATTGCTTGAAATTAGCCCAACGGCTCGATCGCTTGGCCGAGCCGTTGCTAGTGAAGCCGCAAGTTTGTTTGCAAGTTAAACTTTTGCCTGATCCCAACAAAACGGGTTGGACGGCGGATGAGCTGTGGTCCGACTTGCCACAACTCGATCACTGCCACAACCTGAAAATTCAAGGATTGATGACAATTCCACCGCTAGGGCTGAGCGAATCGGACACCTTAACTGTGTTTCAGCAGGCGCAAGAATTAGCAGAGAAACTTCGGCAGCAGAGTTGGACTAATATCCAGATGGCTCAGCTCTCAATGGGAATGTCCAATGATTATCGGCTGGCTGTGCAAGCGGGGGCGACAATGATCCGCTTGGGCACAACTTTATTTGGAGAACGGGGTATCTAACCTCTTGCCTAAATTCCTAGACCCAGGTAGTATGTGCATGCTTTATTTATTAGGCAGTATTAGTAACAAGAGCTTGCAATCCCTCCATGAAGTCTGGCTTCTGTTGTGTTGTGTTAATTGCCACCACGCTCTTGCGCCTGTAAATCAACACTGCACTTCTGGCTTTTTCTGAGATTACAAGTAAGAAATCGATGTATACTGTGGAGTCAATTCAGGAAAGTCAGCCAGGGTGTTCGCAAGCTTCATTATGGATTTGGGCTCTTAATTTTTTATTAAAGTCCGACCGTAAGCTTCAACTAGGAGGCACGCTTTTTAAGGGGCTTAAGTCAATTTAGGCCTACTAGCGTTTTTTCCTCCTAATAATGAAGTTGTTTACTGAAGGTAACTATTGTTGTGATGGAGCGTGAACCGTGAACAATATTTTCACGAAGTTACGGGATTTTGTTGGTTTTAACGATCCCGTCGATTATGAGTATGAGTATGACGAGACGGATGGGGAAGAATATCAAAATCTCTATCGAGAAGAGAACCCCCAACCCGCGCCAGAGGAAGATGCCCGGAATCGCCGTCGCATTCGTGAGCGCGTATCAATGTCCACTGAAACAGGAATTGGTTCAACCATGAATAACGTAATTGGCATGCCGGGAGCCATCAATGGTCTCTCTGAAGTGGTGGTAATGGAGCCTCGCTCTTTTGAGGAAATGCCTCAAGCCATCCAAGCCCTGCGCGAACGGAAGTCAGTGGTTTTGAACTTGACGATCATGGATCCCGACCAAGCTCAACGAGCCGTTGATTTTGTGGCAGGTGGTACCTACGCGATCGATGGTCATCAAGAGCGGATTGGCGAAAGCATTTTCCTCTTCACCCCCAACTGCGTGCAAGTTACGACTCAAGCAGGTGTGGTTCAAGAAGCGCCTCAGCCTCAAGCGCGCCCCAGTCGTCCTGCTGCTCCTACGCCCGCTTGGACTGCTGAGCAAGCTCGCATGGCTTAGTAGCTCACTAGCTACAGCTTATGTTCGCTTTGTTGTCTATCAATTAAGCCAAGTCTGTGAGTGGATCGAAGTTTCGATATCACTCATAAAAGATTTGGCGCAGAGACTCCTGTTAAATCGCACTAATTTATATAGGAGACAGCAAACAGGTTGTCTGCAAAATTTGGTTTAATTGGCGGCGGGGTAATGGGGGAAGCTCTGTTATCCCGCCTTGTCGCTCAGAAAATTTATCAGCCTTCAGAAGTCATTGTCAGTGAGCCACATCCACTGCGACGTGACTTTTTGGGGCAGCAATATGGTGTTGCTGTGACTTCAGAGAACGAAGTCGCTTTCGAGGCAACTGAAATTGTGTTGCTGGCGGTTAAACCGCAGGTGTTTGACGCTGTTGCGGTTAAGCTAGCTCCCAAACTAACAGGACGCGATCGCCTTCCGATTGTGCTTTCCATTTTGGCGGGGGTGCCGCTGCACAAGTTAGAAGCTGCTTTCCCTGAATGCCCCGTGGTACGAGCTATGCCCAACACGCCTGCCACCGTGGGAGCGGGGATGACAGCGATCGCCCCTGGGAAATTAACTCAGCCCGTTCACTTAGAACAAGCCCGAACCATTTTTGAAGCTGTGGGCGAAGTGGTAGAGGTGCCAGAAAATTTGCTCGATGCGGTAACGGGGCTTTCTGGTTCTGGACCCGGTTACGTGGCGATCGCGATAGAAGCCCTGACTGACGGTGGGGTAGCGGCGGGATTACCACGGGCGATCGCAGCGAAGTTAGCTTTGCAAACGGTCTTGGGTACAGCGCAGCTTCTGCATGAGTCGGGAATGCATCCAGCGGAACTGAAGGATCGTGTCACTAGTCCAGGGGGCACAACGATCGCTGGGATTGCTCAACTGGAGCAAGCAGGATTTCGCTCGGCTTTAATTCAAGCTGTGACCAAAGCCTGCGATCGCGCCAAGGAGCTAGGCAGCTAAAGCTGTACACCTCGAATTGAGTAATCGAGTAGTTCAATCGGGTGCATGATGGCTAAGTTCTTACCCGCATCTGGCATATGCTTCTTGATTTGTAGGCTACAGCCAGGATTGGGTGAGGCGATCATTTGTGCACCTGTATTGAGTAAGTTTTGAGCTTTCTGCTGGCCGAGTTCGGCAGCCACTTCAGGTTGCAGCATATTATAGACTCCTGCGCTGCCGCAACATAAGGCTCCATCAATAGGTTCGCGCAACTGCACTCCAGGAATTTGTTGTAAAAGTTGGCGCGGTGGCACACTGATTTTTTGCCCATGCAAGAGATGGCAAGCATCGTGGTACACCAAGGTCAGAGGTTGCTCCTGCAACGGAGAGAGTGGAGCAGTTAAGCCAACGGTAACGAGAAACTCCTGTACATCTCTAACTTTGCTAGCAAAAGCTTTGGCTTTCTCACGATAAAGCGGGTCATCTTGCAAAATGTGACCGTATTCCTTCAAGGTGTGGCCGCAGCCTGCTGCATTAATAATGATGAAATCAACATTCGTGCCCTCGAAGCTATCGATCATTTGCCGAGCGATCGCCTGAGCTTGCTGTTCTTGACCTTGGTGAGCAGGAAGCGCGGAGCAACAACCTTGCGTGGGGGGCACGACAACTTCGCACCCATTGGCTGTGAGCACTCGGACCGTGGCTTCGTTGACGTCGGGGAAGAACAAACGCTGGACACAGCCGAGAATCATGCCGACTCGGTAGCGCTGTTTTCCTTGAGCGGGAATTAAAGTCGGGATCGAGTTCTGAAATGACTTGAGGGAAACTTGGGGCAGCAACGACTCCATTGCTGCCAGTTGAGGCGAGATCTGTTTCAGCCAGCCTAAGGAGCGCACGAGTTTTTGTAGCCCAGATTTTTGGTAGATTCCCAAGGGGCCTAGCAGTAACCGCAGGCGTTCTGGGTAAGGGAATAGCGAGAAAATCAAGCGTCGCAGTAAGCGGTCAGGTAGCGATCGCGAGTAGTTACGCTCAATCTGGGGCCGCATCGCCGCGATCAGTTTGTCGTACTGCACGCCCGAGGGACAGGCTGTGGTGCAAGCAAGGCAACCCAAGCAAGTATCAAAGTGCTGTACCGAAGCTTCAGATAAAGGTGCTTTGCCCTCCTCGATCGCGTCCATTAGATAGATACGGCCTCTGGGTGAGTCCATCTCTGTACCTAGGACTCGATAACTAGGGCAGGTCGTCAAGCAAAAGCCACAATGCACGCAAGCATCAATCAGTTTGGGGTCAGGCGGGTGATGATCATCAAAGCCCTGAAAGTCGGCTAGAGTTGCGGGTCTTGACTGAGTAGCTGGGTGGCTAGAGGGAGGGTTGGGCTGGGAAGCAGGATCTGAAGTTTGCATGCTCACTAAATACCGCCGACAAAACGATGGGGGCTTAAAAGATTTTTGGGGTCAAACTGATGTTTCAGCCGTCGCATGAGATCGAGCCCATTACCAGCGTAGCCCCAAACCTCGAACTCCTGCTTGACGGCGATCGGCGCTTGCAGCACTGAAAGGAAACCCCCATGGGCCTGGCACAAGGTCCGCAGTTCTAGCAAGGTAGCGGGAGAGGTGGCTTGGCTGTCTAGGTACAACTTTCCTAGCCCGCTGCTGGCATGAATTAGCCCTGCGGCTGTCTGAGAGGTGATGGCCTCGGTTTGTGCTAAGACCGCGATCGCCTCGGCAGGTCTGACCCCAATTTTGCAAACAATGGGTTCTGAGGAATCTGTGGACATGGATGCTGCCAAGCGCTGCCAAAGCTGTTGTTCATCAGTATCGGCATATAAGTGACTGGATAAACTCAACGTTTGCCCCAGTTCTAGTACCCGATCTGTTTGAGCTTTGACACTGCTGGCCATGCTCTGGAAACGCGCCACCAAGCCCATGCCTTTGCCAATTTGCAGATTAGTGACCGTAGCAGTGGAGAGAACATCCAGGGCAGTGGGAGTTAAGGCGGAATGCAGGAGGGTTTGGGTAGCTTGAGCGATCGCCTCTGCCTCTCCGGTCAAAATCACCGTTCCCGAATCTGTCTGCAAGGGATACAGGCGGAACGTGACTTGGGTGAGGATGCCCAAAGTACCATAGGAGCCGCTGATCAGCTTCATCAGGTCATATCCTGCCACATTCTTCACCACGCGCCCACCAGCTTTGGCGATCGCTCCATCAGCCCGCACCAAGGAAAGACCCAGCAGCATATCTCGCACACCACCGTAGCGTTGCCGTAATGAACCAGCATCACTAGTGGCGACGATGCCACCAAGAGTAGCCGTTTCCGGATAAGCCGGATCAAGGGCTAGGAACTGGCCTGCCTTGGCTAGGAGGGCTTGCAGGTCAGCAAACTTCGTGCCCGCTTCAGCGGTAACGGTTAAATCCCCCACTGCATGCTCGACGACTCTGTTGAGCCGTTGAGTGCTGACTACCAAGTTAATGTCTGACCCCAGTCCTCCCCAGCCGAGCTTACTGCCGTTCCCGCAGGGTAAAATGCCCCATTGATGTTCAGCAGCTTGACGCACAACTTCGGCTAGTTCTGCTGAAGTGCCGGGATAAACCACACCGCTAATCTGCGTTCCGGGCGCGACGGCTTGGGCGATCGCTTGCTGCCATGGTTCAGACAGCTCTCCATAAGAGCGGATGTTTTCTGCTCCCACAATAGAAGTGAGTTCCTCGATCGGAGCATCGAGACGAGGTGCATTTGCATAATCTTCCGCAGGAATTGCTGCCATCCACTTTTCTACTACTTCTTAAATGCTGCAACTTAAGGTGACAGCGCTGCTCCTAGGAGACGTGCTGTTCTGGATTCAGAGACCTATTGGCTTAATTTACCAAGAGTTTTGCTCGCTTGTGTGCAGCTTAGAGAGATTGGCATCCTAGGGTGAGTTACTTAAGTTTTGGATCTTCCCCTGAGAAACCTCCGTATAAAATCCCATGAACCGCAGAGTTGTCACGGGCCACAATAAAGAGAAGCAGCATCCTTGAAGACTTATGCCGAGTCTCAGCACTAAGAAGCGCATGCTGAAGAGACTGTAAATTTTTACTGCCGCAACAGTTACCCAGTGACGGATTGATTATGCCGCTCAACCCCCTAGCCCTCCCCGTCAATCCTCTAGAGCTTGTAATCGATCGCTGTCCTCTGAGGGTGACGCCTCAAACTCCGGTGTTGGAGGTGGCAAGGTTGATGAGTGTGAGCGATCGCTTGCTGGCTAGCCCTGTCTTACCTGAGCCTTGCGCTCTAGTTATGGAGGCAGGCCGACTGGTTGGGCTTGTGACTGCTCAGCAGATCATGTGTTTGATGGTGAGTGATATGAGTCTGCCAGGACTTTGTGTCGCTGAAGTTATGGGTGAGCCACCGCTGGTACTGCAGGAAGCAGAAGCCACCGCGTGGACCACTGTAGGGGCTTTATTGCCACAACCGCAGACTCAATATTTGGTGATCGCGGATGAGCGAGAGCAGATTATAGGAGTGGCTACCCTGGAGCGTCTCTGCTTGGCTTTGCTGTCCTACCCGCAAGAAAACCAATGTCTGGAGCAGAAATGGGCAACCGTCATGGCCCAGGTACGAGATGGACAACCGCGGCCTACTCAAGAAGCGCCTCAACCTCTAGAAACCGCGTTACAGATTGCTAGGGCAGAACTAGAAAATCAATTTGAGGAGCGAACCGCAGCGCTAAGACAAGCCAGTGATGAACTGATTGCTGAAATTGTCCATCATCGTCGCACAGAAGTTCAGTTGTCTCGTAGAACTTTTGAGCTAAAAACAATTTTTCAAGCCTTTCCCGACCTCTATTTTCAAGTTGATGTCGATGGCACCATTCTGGATTACCACGCGAACGATCATGATGACTTGTATGTGCCGCCAGAAAAATTTCTTGGCAAAAGAATGCGAGATGTTTTGCCCGCTTCGGTCGCCAAGGAAATACAAGCTGCGATTAATCGGGTAGTAGTTACTCGCACTTTAGTTGCAGTCGAATATTCTCTGCCCTGGCAAGATACCCATAGACATTTTGAGGCAAGAATTCTGCCTTTTCTGGATCAAAAAATGCTGGTGATTGTCCGTGACATCAGCGATCGCATTCGAGCAGAAGCCGCATTACGTAAAAGTGAGGCTACAACGCGAGCTTTGCTAGCAGCGATTCCAGACTTGATGATTCGCATGAATAGTGCTGGAGATTACCTCGACTTTCTGCCTGCTAAAAATTTCAAAACCGTTGTATCGAGTACAGGTTGGCAGAAGAAAAATGTTTATGAAGTCATGCCACCCGCGATCGCCCAAGAGCGGATGTTTCATGTTGAGCGAGCTTTGCAAACAGGGATGACTCAAGTTTATGAATTTGAGTTGTGCCTAGAAGGAGAAACTTTTACAGAAGAAGCTCGGATTGCCGTGAGCGGGGAGGATGAGGTTCTAGTTATTGTGCGAGACATTACCGATCGCAAGCAGGCAGAAGCCGCCTTAAAAGCGCAAAAAGAATTTCTTTGCCATGTGATTGATACGGTACCTAACTTGATTTTCGTCAAGGACTGGCAAGGACGATTTACGCTGGTCAACCAAACATTAGCCAATATGTACGGTACTAGCGTAGAAGATTTGCTGGGCAAAACCGACGCTGACTTTAACCCGAACTCAACAGAGGTAGCGCAATTTCTGCAAGCTGATCGAGAAGTGATTCTTCGCATGCAGGATAAAGTTATCCCAGAAGAAACAGTAACTGATGCCAACGGGCGAACTTTTTGGTTCCAAACTATTAAGAAGCCATTGTTGTCACCGGATGGCAAAGCTTACCAAGTGCTAGGAGTAGCCACAGATATTACAGCTCACAAACAAGCAGAAGTAGATCTACAGTTATTAAATGAAGCTTTGGAGCTAAAAGTTCAGAAGCGGACTAATGCTTTGCAAGCAGTTAATGAGCAACTGTTAACGGAAATCACTGAGCGTCAGCGAGCAGAAGAGCAAATCAAACTATCTTTGCGAGAAAAAGAAGTTCTACTCAAAGAGATTCACCATCGGGTCAAAAATAACCTACAAGTAATTTCTAGCTTGCTTAAGCTACAGGCTGGCTCTATTAAAGAGTATCATGTTCTAGAAATTCTCAAGGAAAGCCAAAACCGTGTCAGAGCAATGGCTTTGCTGCATGAAAAACTTTACCAATCTGAAGATTTGGCTAAGGTTAACTTTGCTGAATACGTGCATAGTTTAGTCGCTAACTTATTTCGGTCTTATGGCGTTAAATCGCAAACCATTACGGCGAAAATTAATGTTCAAGATGTTTTGTTCGATATTGATGCCGTAATTCCTTGTGGTCTTATTATTAATGAGTTGATTTCCAACTCCTTGAAATATGCTTTTCCCGAAAGCCAAAAGGGTGAGGTCAGTGTTGAGTTGGTGTCGACTGAGGCTGGAGAATGCCAAATAGTCGTGAGTGATAATGGAGTGGGTTTACCAAAAGAGCTAGACTTTTATCATACGGAGTCTTTAGGCTTGCAACTAGTCTGCATGCTCACTGAGCAACTAGAAGGCAGAATTGAGCTCGATCGCAGCTCTGGGGCAGTTTTTAGGATTAGCTTAAAGCCAATAAAATAAAAATACTAAAATCAAATGTCTACCAAAATTCTAGTAGTTGAAGACGAAAAAATAATTGCTTTTGATATTCAGAAAAGTTTAGAAAGCTCAGGATATAGTGTTCCTGCGATCGTTAGTTCTGGGGAGCAGGTGATTGAGAAAATTCCTGAGGTTGAACCGGATCTGGTTTTGATGGATATTATTCTCAAAGGTGATCTTGATGGAGTTAAAACCGCAGAAATTGTTCGCGATCGCTTTGATATACCCGTAGTTTACTTAACCGCTCATGCTGACGAAACTACCCTTAAAAGAGCAAAAATATCAGATCCCTTTGGCTACATTTTGAAACCTTTTGAAGATCGAGAACTGGTTACTACGATTGAAATTGCCTTGTCTCGGCATCGCGCAGAGTCAGCAACTCGTAAGGCTTTACAACAAGAAAAAGAACTTAGCGAACTCAGATCGCGATTTGTTTCTGTGGTTTCTCACGAGTTTCGCAATCCACTCAGCACAATTTTGTTTTCCACAGAGCTATTGGAAAAATATCAAAGTAGGCTTAGCGAAGCGAAAAGATTAACTTATTTACAGCGAATTCAAGCGGCGGTAAAGCGCATGAGTCAGTTATTAGATAATGTTTTAGCGATTGGCGCAACAGATGCCGGAAAACTTATCTGTAACCCTACTCCCTCAGATCTCAATCAATTTTGTCTTGATCTAATTGAAGAACTGCAATTTAGTACTAATACTAATTGTGTGATTAGCTTTAACAATCACGATTTTCCAGAACCATTCACCGCTAGTACGCATTTGCCTTGCTTAGACACGAAGTTACTCCAGCATATTTTAATTAACTTGCTGTCAAACGCGATCAAGTATTCTCCTGCAGGAAGCAAAATAAACTTCGACTTATACTATCAACCAGAAGCGGCTATCTTGCGGATTCAAGATCATGGCATGGGTATTCCAGTTGCAGATCAAGCGCAGCTTTTCAGCCCCTTTCACCGTGGTACTAATGTAAGTAACATTGCAGGGACTGGACTTGGGTTATCTATTGTTAAACAGTGCGCTGAGTCTCATGGTGGTACGGTCCAAGTTGTCAGCGAGGTCGGGATGGGGACCCTATTCACAGTCACGCTTCCGTTGAGTTACTCCCTCGCTCATTCATCAGCTCCCTATGCGTAAGATTTTAGTGATTGAAGATGAGCAACCGTTTCGTGAAGCGGTTTTAGAGCTTTTGGAGGTGGAAGGTTTCCAAGCCATTGGAGCAGAAAATGGTCAAATTGGCGTGCGGTTGGCCCAAGAAAATTTACCTGATTTGGTGCTTTGCGATATCCAAATGCCTGATATCGATGGATACAGTGTCTTAAGAGAACTTCGCCAAAATAGCCTCACGGCAACTCTCCCTTTCATTTTTCTCACAGCTAGGGGAGGCAGAGACGAACTGCGTCAAGGTATGAACTTGGGCGCAGATGACTATCTGATTAAACCTTGTACCTCAGCGCAGTTGCTCAATGCGATCGCGACGCGGTTGAACAAACAAGAGGCTCTGAAGCAACAAGCCCAAACTCAATTAGACGATCTCCGAAATAACATCACCGTAGCCCTGCCCCATGAACTGCACACTCCCTTAAATGGAATTTTGGGCCTCTCACAAGTGCTGATCGATGAGTATCAGGGAATCGAACGTGGGGAGATTTTAGAAATTGCCAAGGATATTTACCTCTCTGCGGAGCGTCTATATCAACTCACTCAAAAGTTCTTACTGTATGCCGAACTAGAACTAATTGCTACCAATCCAGCCCGCTTGCAAGAGTTGCAAAAGGATGTAACGCCTTGCTCTAAAGTGGCGATCGCCAGCGCTGCAATGCAGGTGGTAGAGCCAGCAGGTCGGCAAACGGATCTTCAGTTAGACCTAGAAGAGCTGTCAGTGTGGATGGCAGAGGTCAGACTGAAAAAAGTTGTCGAAGAGTTGGTAGACAACGCTTGCAAATTTTCCCTTGCCGGAACTCCGATACGCCTAAGTACAACTCATGGAATGACAGCGCAGAACCAGCAAGCCTTTGTATTGAGCGTCAGCGATCAAGGCCGTGGAATACCGCCTGAGGAGATCGCCAACTTAGGTGGATATATGCAGTTTGAGCGTAAAATTTACGAACAGCAGGGAGCAGGGTTGGGTTTAGCGATCGCTAAACGCTTGGTTGAGTTACACCAAGGCGAACTGGCGATCGAGAGTATTCTGGGCGAACAAACAACAGTTCGAGTTGTTTTACCGCTAGAAAAGCTCCATCCCTGAGAATTGTTTGCTCGTGTCTACTCGCGCTGCCTCTCCACAGGTGCGAGGGGTCGGAAAAATTTTGTCCGGGTTGGCGATGCGTTGCGGATCAAACACTTCACGCACCCACATCATCGTTTCTAAATCGGTAGGGGTAAACATATTAGGCATGTAGCAGCGTTTATCGGCCCCAATGCCGTGCTCTCCGGAAATGCTGCCACCTACTTCCACGCAGAGCTTGAGAATATCGCCACCTAATTCTTCAACCCGCTCCAGCTCGCCAGGGATGGAGTTGTCGTAGAGAATTAAAGGATGTAAATTTCCGTCTCCAGCATGGAATACATTGGCGACTTTGTAGCCATGTTTCTGACTGAGCGCTTCAATTTCTTGCAAGACGAAAGGAAGCTTGGTGCGGGGAATGACGCCATCTTGAACGTAGTAGTCTGGGCTGAGCTTACCCGCCGCTGCAAATGCCGCTTTACGCCCTTTCCACAATTTCAGGCGTTGTTCTGGGTCAGTAGCGATCGTGACGCTGCGTGCTCCATTGTGGCGACAAATCGCTTCCACTCGTTGGCTACTCGCCGCCGCTTCCACTTCTAAACCATCCACTTCGACTAAAAGAATAGCCACTGCATCACGAGGGTAGCAACCTGTCGCCACCACATCCTCCACCGCATTGATGCTGAGGTTATCCATGATCTCCATGCCACCTGGAATAATGCCAGCACTAATAATGTCAGAAACGGCTGCACCCGCCGCCTCGACATTGGTAAAGTCTGCCAGCAAAACCCGGACAGCTTCTGGTTGTTTCAAAATTCTTAGCGTAATCTCTGTGGCAATGCCTAGGGTACCTTCAGAGCCTACAAACAGCCCTGTCAAGTCGTAACCGGGAGTCTCGGCCACCTCTCCACCTACTTCAACAATCGAGCCATCGGGCAAGACCAACTTGAGACCGAGGACGTGGTTGGTTGTCACACCATATTTGAGACAATGAACTCCTCCAGAGTTCTCAGCTACGTTGCCGCCTACGGAGCAGACGATTTGGCTGGAGGGATCAGGGGCATAATAAAATCCTGCACCGCTGACGGCTTGCGTCACCCAGCTATTGATGACTCCGGGCTGAACCACAATCCGCTGATTGGCTAAATCAACTCGCAAAATTTTTCGCATCAGCGCCGTGACGATGAGGACACAATTCTCGGTGGGTAAAGCGCCACCCGATAACCCTGTACCTGCGCCTCTAGTAACAAAAGGCAAGCGCTGGCGATCGCAAATCTTCACCACGGCTGCGACTTCTTCGGTGGTACGCGGCAAAACCACCACCGCTGGCCGCTGGCGATAGCTGGTCAGGCCATCGCATTCATAGACCAGCAGTTCTTCAGGTCTGCGAACAACGCCATTTTTACCAACCACGGCTTCAAATTGTTTGACCACCGCTGTCCAATCACGTTGTTTGTTTTGGGTGATCATCAAATTTCTCCTTGAAGATATAGTGTCTCGCGAGTAAGAAGCGACTAGGCAAATTGAAGTTGTCCTCAAGACTATTGTGACAGCAAGCCCAAGGCAGTGAAAGCAGGGGTGCCGCTAAAGGCGATCGCGCTCTACTCAGCCCCATAGGATGGCAGAAAATCGTTCCTCTGAATCTTCCGATGTTTTTGGTTTTGAACCTCTTACTTGCGTGATACTACTGAGGAGCTGGAAGGACAGAGAGTTTCGTACCCTGATCAGAAAGGACCTTTTGTTATTATTTCAGCCGAGCTAATTTATATGATCGTTTTTTTGAACAGACCATCCGACTCGTAAATTTCTGGATATTGCCGCTCAAAAGCAGAACTGTTTTGGATTTGAGCCTACAGTGAAGTCTGCTTGATGGCCTTAAATTGGTCAGTTTTTCAACTTGTAATTTTTGGTTTATAAAAAATTAATATTTGCTCTAATCCTGCTCCTCTATAGAAAACCACCCTTTTTGCTAAGTCAGGGCGGTTTATTAACCCAAAATTTGCTGTTACTCTTAATTCAGCAAGTCTAGCCTTAGTGATTTCACGTAAAAAAATCTAACTAGAACTCGTGCATCCTGCTTTTTTTGGGCTAACCAAAGGATCTTCTCAGTAATTTCCCTGAGGAACTGGCTAGAGTTGATCATACTGAATCCAGCCAAGAGACTTTGATAAGGCTAAAGTCATGAACCAGAGCCTAAAAATTCAAGCTCAATCTCAACATTCTCCAGAAAGCTCTAAAGCGCTGGCGGCTTCTCAATTGTTGTCCTTGATTCAGGCAGACCTTTCTCTGTCTGCTGACTTGAGCCAAGCTTTTCAAATCAAGCAGTTTCACTTGGGTGAAGATTGTGTCAGTTCTGAGTTAGTTAATTCAGCTCAGAATTCTGCTTGCCATGAGCAGTTGTATTTGGTTTGTGCGGGGCGGGTGCGCTTACTCAGTTTTGATCCAACTCAGCAGCGAGAAGCCCCTGTCATGGTTCTAGAGGCAGGCGAAACTTGGGGGGCAGACTCACTTTGCGCTCAGACTCCGCTTCCTTACCGAGCGATCGCGGCTAGTACCGTGGAGGCGGCGATCCTGGATGGTGCGGCCTTGACTGAGTGGTTCGATCAACTGCCTCGTCTACGCGACTATTTGCTCCGTCAAGCTCAACAGCGCGATCGCCTGATCTTTTTGAAAACATTAACCAACCTGCGATCGCTACCCAGCCAGAAGCTACGGCAAGTGAGCGACTATCTCGTAGAAACCCAGGTGGCTGCTGGCAATGCTTTGTCTCCGCCTATTCTGGCTGAAACAGACTACTGCTGGTTGCGGAACGGTGAAATTCAGAGCCAAGAAGCTCAGTCTCAGCCGTTGATGGTGGGGGCAAGTTGGCATTGCTCAAAAGCACCCCTGACCGATTGGATGGCTCAGACAAATCTGATAATTTATCGGCTGTCTTTGGAGCACTCTCTCAACTTGCAAGTGCTTGTTCCAGAAATCGAGGATTTAATCAAGCACCTGGCTGAATCAGAGGTTGTTGCCAATAATGGCCATTTGCAAGCTGCACCAGCTCAGCCACCTGCCCCTGCAACTGTCATTCGACGATCGCGATCGTGGAAACCCCAAGCACATCTGACTCGCCCTACCGCTGATGTAGAAACTACTCAAGCTAGCGCTGCCTCTGAACCCATTAATTTTCCGGCTCCCTCTCGGCGTTACTCCAGACGACGTTTGTGGGCGGGTTATCCCTTTATTCAGCAACAGAGCAGTTCTGACTGTGGGGCGGCGTGCCTGGCAATGGTGGGGCGATATTGGGGACAGGACCTTAGCTTGAACTTTCTCAGAAACTTGGCGGGGGTTGATCGGAGTGGCGTTTCACTAAAAACCTTAGCGGTTAGTGCCGAACGCTTGGGGTTCCATGCTCGACCCGTGCGGGCCAGTTTAAGTGCCTTGGTGGATCAGACGCAGCCTTGGATTGCTCACTGGCAAGGAGACCATTATGTAGTGGTCTATCGCACTCAAGGCAGGAAGATTCTGATTGCCGATCCAGCGGCTGGGAAGCGATCGCTTTCTCACCAAGAATTTCAGCAATATTGGACAGGCTATGCCCTGCTTCTAGACCCCACTGAAAAGCTGAATGAGATTGAAACTAAAAAACCCTCACTCGACCGTTTTTTACGGTTACTTTGGCCTTACCGTGGGGTTCTACTACAAATTATTCTAGCCTCACTCCTGATTCAGATTTTTGGGCTGATTACCCCTCTATTTACTCAGATTATTCTGGACCAGGTGGTAACGCAAAAAAGCCTTCTGACCTTAAATGTTTTCGCGATCGGCATCCTCATTTTTGGAATTTGGAGCATCACGCTCACCACAATTCGTCAGTATCTTTTAGATTATTTTTCTAATCGCTTAGATCTGACTTTAATTAGTAGTTTTGTCAGTCATGCCCTACTATTACCCCTGAAGTTTTTTGAATCGCGCCATGTGGGTGATGTACTAACGCGAGTTCAAGAAAACCAAAAAATTCAGATGTTTCTGACCCGTCAAGCTGTGACTGCTTGGCTAGATGCCCTGATGATATTTGTCTATCTAGGGCTGATGTTTTATTACAACTGGCAACTGACATTACTTGTAGTCGCTATTATTCCGCCGATTGTAATTTTGGTGCTCGTAGCCACTCCTTTGCTACGGCAAATCTCACGCGAAATCTTTAACCGAGAAGCGGCTGAAAACTCGACGCTGGTAGAGATTTTGACGGGAATTGCCACCGTGAAGGCAGCGGCAGCAGAGCGGGATTTGAGATGGGGCTGGGAAGAACGCCTCACCAGCATGCTCAATGCTCGATTTCAGGGTCAAAAGCTGAGTAACACTTTGCAAGCGGTCAGCGGGTTAATCAATACGATAGGCAGCACTGCTCTACTTTGGTACGGCGCTTCATTGGTGATTCGCGATCAGTTAACGATTGGTCAGTTTGTGGCCTTCAACATGCTCATTGGTAATGTGATTAATCCCGTCTTACGATTAGTGGGACTGTGGGATGAGTTCCAAGAAGTAATCGTCTCCGTAGAGCGGCTAGATGATGTTTTCTCAACCGAGCCAGAGGAGTCTGTGCGAAAACCGCTTCTGGCTCTACCACGCTTGCGGGGAGATGTGCAATTTGACAATGTGACTTTTCGCTATCAAGAAGATGAAGAACATAACACGTTGCAGAATATTTCTTTTCAAGTGCAGGCGGGGCAAACGATCGCCATTGTTGGCCGCAGTGGTTCTGGCAAAACAAGTTTGATGAATCTGTTGCAAGGTCTGTATCACCCAACCAATGGCCGCATTTGGATGGATGGACATGATATTCGCCACGTTTCTCCCCAGTCCTTGCGATCGCAACTTGGGGTGGTGCCGCAAGAATGCTTTCTTTTTTCGGGCACCATTCTGGAAAACATCACGCTGTCTCGCCCAAATTTTGCGCTTGAGGAAGTTGTGGAAGTCGCCAAGCTAGCAGAGGCCCATACCTTCATTCAGGCCATGCCATTGGGGTACAACACTAAAGTGGGTGAGCGAGGAGCCATGCTCTCTGGCGGGCAGCGTCAACGCATTGCGATCGCCCGTTCTCTTTTGGGCAATCCACGAATTCTCATTTTAGATGAAGCGACCAGTTCTCTAGATACTGAGTCAGAGCGACGCTTTCAACAAAACTTGGCTCGCATTAGTCGCGATCGCACTACTTTTATCATTGCTCATCGTTTGTCCACGGTTCGACATGCCGATTGTATTCTAGTCATTGATCGCGGCGTTTTATTAGAGCAAGGGACACATGAAGAACTGATTGCTTTGCATGGATTGTACTATCACTTAGCACAACAACAACTTGACCTTTAATCTTTTAAGTCCACTTTATACAATCTTTAAATCTGGAACATTGTAGAATATGCACTTATCAATTTTGTTGCCTGCATTTCAGTCTTTATCCTCAACATTGCTAGTCAGAAAACTGCCAAATTGGCAGTTATGAAAAAAGGTGAGGATTAGCATGAATATGACCACTAAGCTATTTCTGAAAATACATCGAGTCAAAGTTTGATTCTGTATAAAACAACACGACTTTTTGAGAGTCATGAACTGTGAAGACTGATTCAATCCGACCCTAAAGAGAAGCCTAGTTGAGCTGCCAAGATTAGCGATCGCTGCGAAGGCTCATAGACTGCTTAAGCAGCATTTAAATCAACCTTCATAACCACTGGATGCAAGGGCATGAACTTTAGTTTTCACGAAGGTTCTACTGGTTCTAGACGGCCACAGCTTTCCTTTCCTCAATCCATCAAAGACCTTCTTCTAATCCGGGGTAGTAGCGCAGTGAGTGCCGCTACAAGGCCAGAAGCCACTCACTCAGAAACTTCCACGCGCGTCATGCCTGCTGCTGTGTTAGCACCTCCGGATGCTCACTGGTCCACCTCTCTGCAAACAGTCCTAGATCAGCCCCCCTCCACGATTCCTTACAAATTCCTCCTCGGTGGGTTAGTGTTTGGTGCCATATTCGTGGCTTGGGCTTGGTTTGGCCAGATCAATGAAGTGGGGCATGCAAGGGGGCAGCTAGTTCCCAAAGGCCAGGTTTACAAAATCCATCCGATAGAACTGGGTAAAGTAACTCGTCTTGCTGTTCAAGAAGGCCAGGATGTGAAGGCGGGTCAACTTGTCGCGGAACTAGATAATCAAATTGCCGCAGGCGAAGTGGAGCGGCTGCAAAAAATGTTGATGTTGGATCAAGTCCAACTTAGCCAGACGCAAACTCTAATTGAGCGAACTGCCTTAGAGGCGAAAACCCAAACTGCGATCGCCCAAGCAGATGCCCAAGCCCAAACGGTGACGATTGCTCAAGCTCAGTCTCAAGCAGCAACCGCCCAAAAACTATTAGCTCAGGGGCAAGGGGATGCTACAGCACAGGCTACCCGCCTTGAGCGGCTGCAACCACTCGTCGCGGAGGGTGCGATCGCTAAAGAGCAGACCTTTGAAGTAGAACAGGCCCTACGCGATCGTCAGCGGGCCATCACTCAACAACAAGGTGAACTGCAACAGGCGCTTTCGGAAGCTAAGCGCTTACAAGCAGGGTTAGCTCAAAAGCAAGCCGAAGGCCGCAAGGCTCAGCTAGAAGCGCAGCAACGCATTCAGCAACTAGAGGTTCAGGCAACTGAGCTAGAAGCCAAAATTGCTGAAACCCAAAACTTGCTGATGACCGCACAGGCAAAGCTACAGCAACGATTTTTGTATGCTCCAGTCAGCGGAGTGGTTCTCTCTCTCGATGTTCCTAATACTGGTGAAGTGGTGCAACCAGGCCAAACGATCGCTGAAATTTCTCCCTCTAACGCCCCTTTGGTGCTATCTGCTGCTTTGCCCAATCAAGAGGCTGGTTTTGTCAAGCCTGGTATGCAAGTCCAAGTCAAGCTAGATGCTTATCCATTTCAGGAGTACGGCATCATTCCCGGTAAAGTTCTCACCATTTCACCTGCAACTAAACCCGATGAGCGCTTAGGACCTGTTTATCGATTGGAAATCGCCTTAAATCGTCACTCAGTCACGACTAAACATCAAACTGTCAAATTTAAAGCGGGTCAAACTGCAACTGCTGATGTAATTATTCGTCGCCGTCGCATTATGGATATCCTCTTAGACCCACTGAAGAAGCTGCAACATGGCGCTGTTGATTTGTAAGTCTGTAACCAAGCCTCGAGAACTTTGATCAATCCCATACGGTAGAGTCAAGGAGCCGACACTGTGAATCGCCAAAATCTACATTCCACCATTGAGTATGATCAAGAACAACTTGCTCCAATCATTGAAGCCATCATTGAAGGAAAATACTCTTGGGCTTGCGTTTTACTACTAAGACTAGCTGGTTACAATCCTCTGCATTACATCCCCTACCGAACTTACAATCGGCTCCAGAAGGAAAACTACACTTTTACAAAAAATAAGCAACAGAAAAGGCTTGAATCTCGTTCGAAATGCTCCAAGCTTGTTGCTGATATCTCCCCAATCGAACAACCTACTGAAAAGATTAATGATTTGACTTATATCGAAGTGATGGGCGATCGCCGTAGTCAAACTCGAGGTGGTTTTTGGCCTCAATATTTAAGCCCCTGGTCGTACCGATCTAAGCCAAAACGGGGCAGCTTGTTAGAGCTGGAGGTTTTTACCTCTGTTCGCAAAAATAAAATTCTGTAATTGCAAAAAGCGTCTCTATAGCCTCCTGAAGACACAGTTTAAAGTTTAGGTTTTATGTATCTCGTTCTTCAGTGAAGAACGAGATTTTTTGTTTTTATGTGACTTCACAGCCATTATTTTTAATTTCTTCAGATGCCAAAATGGCAACCCCTACCGAAAGGTGACACCTATATTTATAGGAAGAGTAACTATAAGCTCTGGAGCCCATGTTCTTTATTAGGAGGAAACAATGATCATTACTGACCTAAGATACATGCAAGTTGCTTCGGGGACGCGCCTAAAGGGAGGTAACAGTTGCCTAAGCTCCTGGCTACAAGAACTTGAAACTCTATTTCCTGTAGATGCTACTTGGGATTCTCAATATGCCCAGATAGTCTCCTCAAGTTCGATTAATGGTAGATCCATCACTCAAACCTGGACTTATACTCCTGAAAAAGGATGGAATTATTCTTCAAACTCTACTCCTTAAACTAGAACTAGGGTGCTAACCAGTCATCAGATATTAGATGCGATCGCTTCAAGTTTTTCATTAGCCTTTAACGTCAATAGCTATAGGATTGGAGTGAAGTTGCTTGAAAGAAGCTCCTTCTCTAATCCTATTTTTCGTGATTAATAAGCCCTGATCACTACTGCTGGTTTAGGTATTTTAGATAGTTGTTTTATCTAAAAAGCGTTTTGCACCATGTTTATAGACCATATGACAAAAACAAGTATTTTTTGAGCGTCAAAGCGGAGTAAAAATGAATTTCTTGACTAAATAAAAACTGCCAAAATGGCAATACATACTTTAGAAACTCCAATATATTGTTAGCAACAACCGAAAAGGTTGGAAGAAACACAAAACCAATCTTAAACCCTCTTTATTCAATAGGAGAAAGTCATGGTTATCTCTGATCTTCAATATCTCGAATCCGTTGAGACAGATAGTATTGTAGGTGGTAGCCGCAAACATAAAAAAGGAAAAGGCTATGGCGATTTCAAGTACATTCAGGCTATTCAAATTAACGTCGCTCTCTTCAATAAGGACGCTGTTTACCAAACGAATGTTATTTACCAAGGCTAGAATGACTCCTGTTTGATTCTAGTACTATCGGAAAATATAGGATCACTAGAACTGGTTTTTAGTGATCCTATAATCTATTAAAGATTTAATCGTAAATTACGAAAACCATTGTTTAGAAACGTTTTTGTCTACTTTCTGGGTGGTTTGCTAAGATGACCTCGTAAGCTTACGAATTAACTAGATAACTTAACTAAAATCGTTTAGTTTTTAGCTGTTTATAAGGCAAAATGATTCAATTCTCAGGGATATCTATTGAATTAGATGCTATTACGCACTATCTAAAAAAGGGTTTCAAACTCAAAGAGGTCTGCCAAAATCTTCTATATCAGCAGTTGATTACGGAAGCTGCCGCAGCACGGGGTTTGGTTATTACTGATACAGAAATTCAAGCTGAGGCAGAAAAGCAGCGTCGAGAGAAGGGTTTAGAAAAAGCGGCAGATACCTTAGTCTGGTTAGCCGATGAGCTTGTAACTTCAGAAGATTGGGAAGTTGGGATTCGCGATCGCCTATTGCGTCAAAAGCTGAGTGAATCACTGTTTGCTGAACAAGCAAAAAAGTTTTTCGCTGAAAATCGCTTGAACTTTGAACAGATTGCTGTATACCAACTAACAGTGGCGGATCAAAAGCTAGCTCAAGAAATTTCTTATCAAATTCAGGAACAGGAAATTACATTTTATGAAGCTGCTCACCTCTACGATTTGAATTCAAAACGTAGATATCAGTGTGGATACGAAGGCCATCTCTATCGTTGGAAGATCGAACCAGACATTTCAATTGCTATATTTGGTTCACAGCCCGGGGAAGTGATTGGGCCTCTGCCTACTGATGAAGGCTATAGCCTTTTGATGGTGGAAGAGTTCATGAGTCCCGAACTTACTCCAGAGGTTTATCAAGAAATTCTAAACAGTTTATTTGAAGAATGGTTGGCGAATGAATTAGACTATATCTTGTATCACAAAATTAACTAGTCAAAAATATAAACTCTTTTTTGGGACTGGCTTATGAATTATTCCAGAGTTTGGAAACAAAAGATTACCAATGATGATGGCAGCATTGTCATAACAGCGCAAAGCGTCACAGTAGTTTCCAGTGGCAATAATAATGTACGCCAAACTGTTACTGTAAAAACTACTTCAGATAGCAGGACTCATTCAGATGATACTGATAGCTCTTGCTCTTTTTAGACCTATTGTGCTTTAGGGACGCCGACGACTTGCCTGCGTACCACTACTAAGGTATCAAAATGTAAGCACTGAGGCTTCCTTCCGTAGATCTAAGGATAGGCAAGCTCAAGCTCTACATTTGATCAAGCAGGCTAAGTTCGGTTAAACTATCAAGCCTGAGGTCTTGACTAAAAGGGAGAAGCAAGAAGGTATGTTAAGAAAATCAGCTTTGATTTCCTTGGCCGTTTCACTCTTTTTAGCGAGTTGCAATGGAGCCTCCAAGCCAATCAGTCAATCAGAAACTTACGCTTGGAGCGTCCAAGGGGTAGACGGTGAAAAAACTAATTTCGTTTGTAAGAAAATAGATATTGTCATTTATGCCAGTAAAAAGGCAGGTTCTAACATGAACTCTATTGTGGTGGATGACAAATATTGTGCCAAGTTGCCGAAGCCCAGTGCCTAATTAGCTTCACTTGACTTAGAAAAGCGATCGCTCTCACTTGGAAAAGTAATTCCAGAAGAGCGATCGCTTTTTTCGTCTGTTTTTATGTCTATGACAACTGTGGGCTTACTTCAGTGAGTAAGCCGTTAAGGGCACAATGCCGAGCTTCTGCCGCACCAACTCTAGAGGGGTTTCCCAGTCAGACTCCATATCCCACTCAACAATATGTTTAGCTAACCGACCTGTTTTGATGCTATGGGCCACCTCTTTCAAGTTGCATTTACGGGTCAGTAAACCAGCAATGACCAAGATCGCGCTAGAAGGCCGAAACACTTGACTGCGAACAAACGCTTGCAGCACGAACTCATCATGTTCTGAAGCAGATAACCCTGTGAGTACATGCCAAATATCGTGGGTGCGTTGAATCCAATCTCCTGAATTGAGGGGATCAAACCCATTTTGATCAAGAAACTGAGCAACTTCTCGGCCTAAGGTGCCATCAGGTAATTGACGTAAGAACTCTATGTCTAGCGAAAATTTTTCGTTGGCACGGATTTGGGGGTTGATAATTTGGGCCAATTTTAAGACCACTTCTGTGCGTAAATCTTGCATAGTGACGATTCCGTAACTGTCTATCAGGCTCTCTGCGTATTTCTACAGGCTTTGATTGAGAAGTTACGGATGAAGATTAAATTTTTTAAAAAAGAGGTTCTACGAAAAAGGAATTTGTTCCTTGGAATGTCCTGCAGATAAGCCTTTTAGGAGTTACGTAGTTCTAGGCCAATAAAAAAGATAGGTGCTTGACCCTACGTATTAATACTAGGTGTCTCTAACATGAATCTAAGGGATTACTGAGGCGAGTTTCTTAGGCTCAAGGAGAAGTAGCGGCTAAAGCTACAAAACTAAAGCCAGAGATTACGGTCTATGACTCCTATATCCGTCCCGATAAACTCGCTTTGGAGCAAGACAGAAGCTGTTTTTGACCTTGCTGAGTTTTCTCAAGACCAATCAACATTGGCTCAAAAGTGTTTAACTAAATCCAAGCGCGGATCTGGCATCAGTACAGATTTGGCAATTATGTTTTGTTGAGCGAGCCAACTGTATGGGCACTAATCTTGGCTTTGTCGTGAAAGTAATGGTGATTTCTGCATTGGTCGCGATCGCCATCCAAGTTGTAGGACGCACGTTAGTCGTACAAGCCACTCCTGAAACTGTACTATTCGTCGTATTGTTTCCCAGCTTTGCTTTGGCAATGGCTTTAGGTTGGCGAGCGTGGCAGCAGCGATCGCTGTCCTGAAATTCAAACTTATCTGATTGCCAAACTTAAACGGCAGTTGTGCTCTGTAGATCCTGGTTTTGGTAAATTCTGGCTCGACAACCCTTTTATGCGAACGATTGCTGAAATTAACGACAAAATTAGCCGACAAGCTGCTGTGGTTTGCACAGCGGAAGAAGTCAAAGCCAGAGTCGCAGAAGTTGGGGTGGCACAAACGGCGAAAACCGTGGATGTCGTCACAACAGGTACGTTTGAGCCAATGGAGTCGTCGGGAGCCATCCTGAACCTGGGGCATACCGATCCCCCGATCAAAATTCGGCAATGCTGGCTAGATGGAGTCTTGGCTTATTCGGGTTTTGGCGCAGTTGATCTGTACTTAGGCGCAACGCAAGTGGTCGATTACCCTGGCATGTCAGAAGCCGCCGACGGGGAAGAAAACCGTGAAAGAGGCGGGGGACACGTCATTGAAGATTTGATTGCGGGTAAACCTGTGCAACTGAGAGCCTTAGGACAAGTCACAGATTGTTATCCACGGGCTGCTTTTGAGACAACGATTACCCGCGACACCATCAACCAGTTTTACTTATTCAATCCCCGTAACCTGTACCAAAATTTTATTGTGGGAGTGAATGGGGGCGATCGCCCGCTCTTTACGTATCTAGGCCCTTTGCAGCCTCGACTAGGAAATGCAGTTTATTCCAATCCCGGAGCCATTTCACCGCTCCTGAATGACCCAGATTTACAACTGATTGGCATTGGCTCTCGGATTTTTCTAGGGGGTGGCACTGGCTATATTGCTTGGGAAGGTACGCAACATTTTCCTTTGCAAAAGCGCTTACCTAACCGGGCTCCCATCGGTCCTGCGGCCACATTAGCTTTAATTGGCGATGCCAAACAAATGGATTCGCGTTGGGTCCGAGGTTGCTACTTTAAAAACTACGGCCCCTCGCTCATGATAGGAGTTGGCGTGCCTTTGCCTGTCCTGCATGAAGAAGTCATTGCTCGCTGTGCTGTCCAGGATAAAGATTTAGTTGCACCCATCGTCGATTTCTCAATTCCTCGCCGAGTTCGTCCTACCTTTGGGTTGATTAGCTACGCCCAACTCAAATCGGGGCGGATTACGATTGATGGCAAGCCTGTCCGAGTGGCTTCCTTGGCTAGCATCTTTTTGTCGCGTCAGGTTGCTGTCGAGCTGAAGCAATGGATTGAGGCGGGCAAATTCTTGCTCAGTGAGTCAGTAGCTCCTATTCCGCAAGACCGTGCTTTTATGCCCCAAAATTTGTGGGGTTCTCAGGTGAGCCTAGATTAACTGGGATCAGCTTACAAATAAACAAGGGGAGACATTGTCCCCCCTTTCAACCCACTGTTGCAAAAAACTAACTTTATTCAGGTTGTGCGTCTGAACTGTCCTTCCGCTTTACCGGCTTAGGCAAGGGTGCCTTTCTGACGGGGGCTGCTCCGGCGCTACCTCCAGCATTAGCGACAGGACGAGTGCTCGGACGGCTCGGACGCTGCCCATCTCTGGGTCTTCTGCCACCCACACCGCCTGCTCTGGGCCGTTCGTGCGCTTGGCGTTTGCGCGGAGGCAACAGACCAATAGAGGTGCCATCACGGATCACTAAAACATCGCCTTGACGATAGGCATTTAGATCCCAGAAGTGGCCAACTGCCTTACCCGTTAAATTACCCTGAAGTAATAGCTTAAAAGTTTTCTCCTCATCTGCATCTTTGCGGGGAGACTGTCTAATTTTGACAATAATTCGCTCCTCATCGAGAGCTTGATAAATTACCTCACCCCGAATGGAAAAATAGCCATCTTCGTGATCAGAAGAAGCCGCGACTTCGGGGATGCCTGCCTCGGTTGGTTCCTCGGTAGTAGGTTGAGGGATGCCTTCATCAGCCTGATTTAGTTTTTCTGGCTCCCAAACTCCCACAATTTGGGCGTGTAAGTTTGCCTCTTTTTCCCTTGTACGTGGATACACAACCCAGAGGTGCTCTTGCTCTAGATCTAAATGCTTTCTCACCAAGCTCATCACCCGACCTAACAACACAGCATCAATAGCGGTGCCATCAGAGGTGACTAAATTGCCGCGAGTAAAGTGGTCTGGCGATGCAACGTATCGTCCTCGAATTAAGCCAATGGCCCGGTACTGCTTGGGTTCGCTTGGGGGAGGGATGGGTTGTTGCCGCATAACTGATGCCTGCTCGGATAGTTCGTCACCCTCGCTACGGGAGACTGGGTCTTCAGAACTTTTGATCCCAAGGGCTACAGGAGTAGTCGGTGGAGTCAGTTCTGCTGCATTCACAGTTGAAGCTAATTCTGACGTCATTTCAGATAGTTGATCTGCTGGAGTCTGTAAAGGGGTGGGAGCAGGAGATGAACTTGAAGTCTGCTCATGGGCAAAGTCTGAACCCAAGTTGGAGGTTGGGTCAGAAGCAGGCGAAGCCTGATGAGATGATACAGACTCAGGGGGCTTATGGGGCCGCTTGGGAGAGGAACTCATAGATGTTGTTTGCAGACAGGAGGCATGATTGCATCAGTCTGCTTATTTTACTGAATGCAATCACTCTACGGACCGATCCGCAAAGTTTCTGCAATCTTTAATTGTAATTAGTGATTTAAGCCACCCGTGCGTAAATTCTCGCAGTCTGTAGAAACGTATTGCACACAACTTTTGCTCCAAAAGTCGATCGGGGAGATTTTTAGAGGATGAGTTCGATTCTGTCAACGTGTTTTCCTAGGATAAAAGAAAATCTTAAAACTTAATACTTGATGCGATCGCTTTATCTACCGAGTTAGCGAGTGGAGATTAAGCAAGATTATTTCTGAACTGCAATAAGCTCACTAGGGAGGGCGATCAGGGTGGGAACCCCAGCTATTGAGAACCGCTCTGAACTAAAGTAAATAGCTGAGGGGGCAGGCTACGCTGGCTGAAAGCAGAGGTCTGACCCGGAGACCGTTAAAATGTTCGTAGAGTTCAAGGCAGTTGTGTGACTGAGAAGCGGCGTCGCTGGATCGTTAATGTTGTGCTAATTCTGGCAGTCGTTGCCTTTGTCGGCTTTTCTCTGTTCCCGCTCCTAGGGGATGCTTTTAAGGCTGAGCAATCTGGTGGTGAGCCAACTCCCTCCTCGGCTCAAGCCACGCCTACCGCCAAGCAAGAGGAATTGAAAGCTCAGGCGAAAGGGTATGAACTCGTTTTGCAGCGAGAGCCAGACAACCAAACCGCTCTCCGGGGTTTAGTGGAGGCACGACTACAACTGCAAGATATTAAAGGCGTGGTTGAGCCTTTAGAAAAGCTGGCCAAGCTGAATCCTGACCAAACCCGCTATGGGGTGTTGCTGGCTCAAGCGAAGCAGTACGCGGGCGATCGCGAAGGTGCGGCAGAATCCTATCGCACTATTTTGACCGCGAAACCGGGAGATATGATAGCGCTGCAAGGCTTGGTGGGTTTGCTAATTGAGCAAAAACGGCCCGAAGCTGCCGTAGGCTTACTGCAAGACACTCTCAAAACAGCGAATGAAACCAACCAAGTGAAGCCAGGCAGCGTGGATGTGCCCTCTGTCCAGTTATTACTAGGCCAGGTATACGCGGAGCAGAAGCGATACGACGAGGCGATCACAATCTATGACGAAGCGATTAAGAACAGCGGCAAGGATTTTCGTCCAGTTTTAGCTAAAGCCCTTGTTTTCAAGCAGCAAGGTAAGGATGAGGCCGCTAAACCCCTGTTTAACTCCGCGATCAGCTTAGCTCCCGCTGAGTACAAAGACCAAATTAACCAATTGGCAAGCGGTAAACCACCAACGCCACCCACAACCGCCCCGACCACTGCTCCAAGTCAAGTACCTGCTAGCCCACCAGCAGACCAACCTTCGCCAGCGACACCTTAGGCCGCTAAGGATGAGGGATGAAGGGTATCAGGAATGAGGAGCCAGAAATTAGCAGTCAAGAAAGTGAGCCTCTCGTAAATGCCTTACGTCGGACTCTCTGGCTTCTGACTCCTCACATCTAACTTCTCATTCCTAATGGCTACCTTCTAACCAAGCCACTCCTGCGAAAATCAGGAATAGCAAACCACCTATTGCGGTCATGACTCGCTCGGAGATCCGCTGACAGACCAGGCGGCCACTAAATACAGCGATCGCCGCGCAAATGGCGTGACCCAGAATTGCGCCTAAAGTGATCCCAATGGGGTTGTTGGCGGCAGACAGAAAAATAGTGGCAAATTGCGTGCGATCGCCCCACTCTGCGACGAAAGTCAGTGTGAATGCTTCAATGCAAATCGCTAACCAAGTTTGGTGTTGAGGCGACTTTGCTTCCGCTTCTTCAACCACATTCATGGCTTCTTTCGCTTCATCTCCGGTGTTCTCGGCAGGCATTTGCTGCGCGTCATACAGCAGCTTCAGCCCAAAGGCAGCGAGTAAAACGACTTCCAAGTAGTGCATCAGCGCCTTAGGAAACAGGGAAACCGTTTGCCCCAACAGCACAGATAAAACAGTCATGAGGGCGAGCGCTAAAACTGCACCCGTAAAGACCCACCGACGGGGGTGACGCATCGCCAAAATTGCCGCGATGAAGAAAGTTTTGTCTCCTAATTCGGAAACCGTAATTAGCGATAACCCAGCAGTAAAGGCTGTCAGCACTGACTCAAGCTCCTCAAACGTCTCTAGCCTTGAGGTGGCTTAAGTAGAGCAAAAGACCCCACTAAGCTCACCTCAGATGTGAACTTAGTGAAGGTCTCGCTTCCAAGTAATCTAAAAACTTGTCACCTGAACCAGGCTCATCGCCAGTATGTTGATTCAGATGGGCTAGCTGTTCTGCGCTAGCAGCTACTCCCCTTCAAACTATGAGTAATTATACATGGATTTACGAGTTTTGCGATCGCCCTCTCAAACTATGCCAAGCCCTTGAAGCAGGAACAAGCAGTTGTAAACGAGCTGACCGCTGCGGAAAACTGTTCGTTACGTTCCATCAACCCCATATGCCCAGCGGGACGGAGGAACTTTAATTCGGCGTTGGGAAGGTGGCTGCTCATATATTCATGAGCGGCGGGAACGGTGGCGATGTCTGCATGACCCGCAATCACTAGCGTCGGCACAGCAACGGTGGGTAGCGTGGCTCTCTCGTCGTAGCGCAACATTGCTAGCACCCCTCTGGCCAAAATACCTGGTTGAGCAATCAGTCCCAGAATAGTAGAGAAATTGAGTTGACCGCGTGTTTCTCGTCCGGTAAAGCCAGAAATTTCAGTAGTAAGGTGCATGGAACCGTTGAGGTAGCTCAAGCCACTGATTAACCAAAACAGTGGCGATAACCAAATGGTCAGGTGCAACAGTGGCTCTATTAAAGGTTTCTGGAGTGCTTGTAACAGGCGACTCAGGATTGCGGTCTTGAGAGGGTTTGTATAGGTCGTATCTACTAGGACAAGGCCAGCAACGCGATCGCGCAACCGCTCAGAAAATAAGCGGCAAAAGGTGAGGATAATCATGCCACCCATGCTGTGTCCCAGGAGAATGGCTGGCTTGTCTCCTACCATTGCCAACACTGCCTCTAAATCACTGGCATATTTTTCGATGGAGTAATCTTCGTTTTGCGGCTTTTTAGATTTACCTAAACCAGGTAAGTCCCAAAGGATTAAGCGGAAGCGATCGCCCAATTGTTTTTTGGCGTAGTACCAAACGGTGCTATTTGGCCCCCAACCGTGAGTGAAGATGATCGGCTGAGCATCGACGGGGCCGTAAAACTCGACATGAATTTCGCTGCCATCCGGTCGGGGAATCTTACGAACCTCTTGACTACGAATAGCTTTGGGTTCGTCTTTGCCAGGTCGCCGGAACAGTAGGAGCGGCAGGAAACCCACAAATGCCCAAAGGGTCATCAGTGAACCTGCGATCAACCACTTGTCCGAGATTAAATCTCCTTCATACCATTCGTGCAGAATGTAGATTCCGCCCCCTAATAGCGCGATCGAGAAAAGCCCTGCCAGCCACCGCAACAAAAACTCTAGGGGCGTAAATATCATGGTTAACCTCTTCGCTCCAACTCCTAAACCAATGTCTTGCGACACTAAAAAGTACGTTAGAAGCAACGCCAAACTCAAGCAACGACCAAAGGTCATAACCCTTACTAAAAAGATTAAATATCACTGACCGAAATCAGCCTTTATACGAATGAAGTAAGTAATTGGCAAAAGAAAAACTATGCAACTTGAACCGTAAAGATGACATTCGTAGATAAACTCAATCTTCCTTTTGTAACTTGGAAAAACCAGTGGGCAGATGAAGTAGAGCAAATTACTAGAGAAATTGCTATTAAAACTGGGGTGTTCAAAGGCGATGATCCGATCGAACTTAAGCGTTTCAAGGGAATCATTGAGTGTCCTGCTTATGCTTATCCCCAAGCAGAACTAAAGAATTTAGCTTTGTGTGCTCGCTTTACATCTTTGCTGTGGTTTATAGACGACACTTACGATGAAGACCAAGCGTTTGCTAGAGATGAAGAACGCCTTGTAAATTTCATGTTGAGTCAGTGGAGATTATTTCTTCCAGACACAGACGTTGAGATTGAGGCTACAGATGCTTTGTCTCGCTTTGCCATTCTCCTGAAGAATGATCTACTTGAGGCTGCCAAAGGTGGAGAAGTGTGGCTCGATCGCCTCAGTAAATCAATCTATGATTACTTATTCCAAGGCTCCTTAAAGGCGACTCAAAATTGGGTCAATAATATTACCCCTGATCTAGAAACATATCTAAAACTTAGAGAATATGACTCTGGTATGTATCCCTGTTTGGACTTCGTTGAGATTGCGAACGGAATATTTCTTCCAGACACAGTCGTGAGCCATCCAACTATTCAAGAAATGCGTAAGTTATGCGCTAGGATCTCGGGCTGTGTTAACGATATTTTTTCGTATGAAAAAGAAGTCAAAAGAAATAATGACTCTAGCAATCTAGTACACGTACTAATGCAAGAGCGATCACTTTCATTAGGTGAAGGTGTAGATGCTGCTGTCACTTTGATTAATGCAGATATAGCTGAGTTTTTGAAGTTAGAAAAAGTTGTACCTGAATTTGGAAACGAACAATTGCAAAGTCAAGTCATTCAATACATTGAAGGGATGAAGTACTGGATGCGAGGCAACGTAGATTGGAGCTTAGCAACAGGGAGATACTCGATTCCATCAACACCTTAGGGTTGTATAGCTTGGCCGACAGCATCAATAAAAAATAAGGTGAGCATTGCCCACCTTAAAATTTCAAATTACAAACTGCGAATTAATTAAGCGTTGTCGCGATCGCGCTTCTTATTCGCTTTTTCAGCACGGGCTTCGGCTTCGGCCATGACGGTTGCCATTTGTTCCACCATTTCTCCAGGGTGGTTTTCTAGAACTTTGGTGGAGAGAGACACACGGCCTTGAGTCGCATCCAGGTCTACGATCATGGCTTGGATGGGTTGTCCTACCTCGAATAGAGAGGGCAGGGATTCGATAAAGCGATTGCTGACTTGGTTGATGTGGAGTAGACCCGTGGTGCCGCTGAAATCCACAAACACACCAAACGGCTTGATGCTGGTAACTTTGCCTTCAATCAGTTGACCTACTTCCAGGTTGCTCATGCTAGCTGCACGAGTCGCCATCCGGTTAGAGAGGATGAGTTTGTTACGGTTGGGGTCAACCTCTAGGAAGCTGGCCGTGAGAGTTTGGCCTTTGAGGGCTTCTAGGTCGTTGCGCTCTACTAAATGCGATCGCGGAATAAAGCCACGCAACCCGCGCACATCCACAGTGACGCCACCCTTATTGGTGCCTGTGACCCGCACCTGCACCGATTGGCTGCTATTTTGCAGATCAGCGACTTCTTCCCAAATTCGATTCATCTCCAAGCGGCGACGAGACAACGTAACTTGGCCGTCGGCATCTTGGTCGCGAATAATGACAAATTCTTGCTCTTCGTTGAGCGGCAAAACTGCGGATAAATCTGTAACCCGTCTCAAGGCAGCTTCTTCAGTCGGCACAAAGGCGAGAGATTTACCACCAATGTCCACATAAGCGCCATTCGCTTCATAGTTGAACACTTTTCCTCGCACAACTTGACCGGATTGAAACCCATAGTCGTGTTGTTCTAAGGCTCTCGCAAAATCATCCATCGAGAAGGACGGAGTAGCTTGAGAACGGGGCGATTTTGAAGTCATATGAGATTGAACAGTGAAAATAATGAGATGAACTGAGGCGATAATTCTCAGTACCACTTGCTCTAAGGTATCGTGCTCAGATGCAACTGAAGGCTTTCCGTCAGGACTCTTCATGAAGCAACGTCAACGGCAGAGGCAGAGTGGGTTTCCTCACTATAGTCAATTCCTATGCAGTTCAGGACGGTTGAGAAAAAGTCTATCCTAGGGGTGATAGGCGTTTGAGGCATTTCCGGTGGCTGCTGACTCAGTTTGGATCGTGGGGCCAACCCGTAGCGGTAAAACGACTTACTTGGTGAATCAGTTCAAGGCTTGGGTGCAAGCGGGGCTAGGGGCAAACCGCGATCGCCCACCCGTCCCCATGAAAGAAGGGCGACCCGTTTCAGAGCGACTTCAGCAATTGATGGTAGAGCGATCGCAACGCTCCCAGATGCAGCAAACCGCTTCCGCCATCTTGGTTTTTGCCGCCACTGGGGATAACCGTTTAGAGTTGGTCGATCGCCTCACCTCCGCAACTCAAGGCGAGTGCCCAATTCAGTCTGCTACGCCGATCGGTTTCTTTCAAGATGAAGTGTTGCTGTTTTGGCCGCTGTTGGTAGAGCAATTGCAAGTGAAGGCGCAATTTCCGGTGCGGCTGCGACCCGAAAATGAGCAAGAATTGGCTACGAGATTGTGGCGATCGCAACTCACTCCTGAAGTGTTGCAACGCTCTGGTGTGGGTGAGTATCGGCTAGTGCGGCGGCTGCTGGACTGGTTGCAACTGGCAGCTCTGGCGGGTACTGCCACCGAGGATATTCCTGGCATTGTAGAAGTGGGTTTATCCGGGCAAGATTCGGCTTTGTTTGGAGAGTTGTTGTGTGAGTGGCGCAGCTGGTGTCTGGAGCGTGGTTTGCTCACCTACGGTTTACTCTGCGAACTTTACTGGCGCTATCTTCTGCCTAACCCCACCTATCAACAACATTTGAGTCAGCGGTATCAAGCAGTTCTAGCCGATGATGTGGATAACTACCCTGCGATCGCGCGGCAGTTGTTTGAATGCTTGCTAGATCACGGAGCTGTAGGCGCGTTTACCTACAACCCTAATGGTGGCATCCGTCTGGGTTTGGGTGCTGATCCACAGCATTTAGGTGATTTAGCAACGCGGTGTCGAGTTGTGGAGTTGTCTGCAAACGTCAATCCTGGCTTGGCAAATCAGGTGGGGTTGTCTGTCGTGGAAGTTGTCACCGATCCTTTATTTCTCACCCAGCTACCAGATGCAGTGCAATCGCTACAAACGACTTCTCGCGCTCAGTTGTTGCGGCAGACCGCTCAAGCGATCGTGGAGGCGGTGGAATCAGGGCAAGCACAACCGCACGAAATTGCCGTGATTGGCCCTGGTGTAGACGCGATCGCTCGTTATACCCTGCGAGAAATTTTGGGCAAACATGGCATCGCTGTTGAGTCGATTAATGACCAGCGGCCCCTAGCCAGTTCCGCAATGGTGCGAGCTTTACTGACGCTGCTCACGCTGGTCTACCCGAATTTAGGCCGCCTGATCAACCGAGACGCTGTTGCGGAAATGCTAGTCGTCCTCAGCCAAACTCCCCACCCTGAAGGGCAAGATTCAGCATCTACCAACTCCAAAACGTCATCCCACCCTACGGGAACGCCAAAGGCGAACATCCTTCATCCATCCATCGACCCCGTCCGTGCTGGCCTCCTAGCCGATCACTGTTTTGAACCACACCCGGATTCCCCCCGATTACTTCCTACTACCGAATTTCCTCGTTGGGATCGCTTGGGTTATGAAGCAACTAAAGCTTATGACGAGATTGTGCAGTGGATCGAAACTCAGAAGTTACAGCAAGAACAACACTTAGTTCCAGGGGCGATCGCTATTCTGGATCGCGCCATGCAAAAGTTTTTGTGGAACGGCAGTCACCTCCCCTTCGACCAACTCGCGACCCTGCGAGAACTGATGGAGACAGCGCAGCATTATTGGGAAGTGGACGCGCGATTGCGACAAAGTGAGAATACAGATACGCCAGCTTCAGTGACAGTGAGCAACTTTATTCAACTGTTGCGCGGTGGCACGATCACAGCCGATCCTTATCCGGTGCGGACGGCGAGGACTGCCAATCAAGCAGTGACTTTGGCGACGATTTTTCAGTACTGCTCCAACCGTTTGTTTCATCGTTGGCAATTCTGGCTAGATGCAGGCTCCCCGCGCTGGCTCACAGGTTCTGAAACTTTGTTTGGCGCACCTCTATTTTTGCGAAGCTGGTCGGGCACACCTTGGACAGAAGCCGATTCGATGGCCGCTTTAGAGCGACGGTTGCAACGGATTTTGCTGGACTTGTTGGGTCGAGCGGGCGATCGCGTGTTTCTCTGCCATAGCGACTTGGCAACCAACGGTCAGGAGCAAATCGGCACACTGCTTTCGTTGGTGAATGCTTCGGTGCCGATGGTGACAGAACCGATGGCGACAGAGGATGCCCTTATGGCAAGTTCAACCAGCCCTTGATTTCCTGCACTAACCACAAACACTCAGCTCGGCTCAAACCTTCACCAAAAGAATATTCACGCATCCCTGCCTGAATCGTGATTCTGCGGCGAACTTCTGCGCCAGAGGAGATTTTAGATTCGGTGCTATCTTCAAACACATCTTCGATTTCGCCGATACCACCATCCGGTTTTTCCGGGATATAGCCCAGGATTTTTCTGTAGATGACGAAGCAGTGTTTGTCGAAGTAAACGCGGGTTGGGCAAGCAGACGTATAAGTCAAAAACGAGACTGTGAGCGACAGAATTAGGTAGCCAAACGCCCAGTCCCAATAGCCTCGGCTTAGCGCAATTAGAAATGAACAGACAAAAAAGAACAAAGCTAATGACAAGAAGGGCAATGTAAGCCCTGTCCCTCTCGCAGGAATTTCGATTTGCATCTCAGTTTCGGCTTGCCTTAGCTTGACCTGAGTTCCCTCTGGCGCTTTTGCTAGAGGAGCAGTCGGATGCTGGCGCGATCGCTCCTTCGCTCCTTGCAACCCAGATTCCAGCGCAGCCAAAGCTTCACGAGCGGTACTGAAACGGTTGTCGGAAGCAGGCTCCGTTAAGCGGTCAATCCAGTCGAGCAGATGAGGATTGAGACTGACGCGATCGCGCCATTCCAACCGCAAATCTTTCTGAGGTAAATCGGCGGGAGCAACGCCTGTGACTAAGTGAATCAAAGTGGCTCCCAAGGCATACAGATCGGAAGCGGGGACTGCACGACCCCCAAATTGCTCTAGAGGCGTATAACCGTAAGTTCCCACCACGGTAAACGTAGCGCCTTCCGTCGCCGCTCGGTCTTGCACTGCCCCAAAATCCACTAGATAAATCTTACCATCATCGCCCCAAATAATATTGCTGGGCTTGATGTCTCGGTGCAGCACTGGAGGGCTAAGTTCGTGCAAGTAAATCAACGTTTCTAGAATTGCTGTGGCAATATCCCGAATTTCTAACTCAGTAAACTTCTCACCTTGCACCAACAACTCTTTGAGAGATGCACCAGGGATATACTCCTCTACCAGAGCAAACCACAGGGGCTTCTCTTCTAGACAAAAGTAATCGTAGTACTGAGGAATGCGGGAATGATCTAACTGTTCGAGGACTTGGGCTTCCCGCTCAAACAGTTTCACATGCTCCCATCGAGCGCTCCCTTCAACTGCCAGTAGCTTAATAACTACTAAGTTGTTTTCATCTTCTGGCTCCGCCAAGTCACCTGCTAACCAAGTCTGCCGTACAGGATGATCGTTGAATTGGGCTTGGAGTTGATAGCGATCGCAAATCACCTGTCCTGGCTCAAGCATCCTCTTCGAGTACCTGTTGGTTTTCCTCCAATGTGCCACCTGTTCTTAAGGAATTGCAAATTCTGATGTATTTCTCTAGCTAGCCTTACTAGGATGAACAAAAATCCTCTACAGATCTATGAAAGACCGCGACTACACACTCATCATCGATAAGAGCGGTAGCATGTCTACTCCAGACCAGCGGGGCGGGCGAACCCGGTGGGCAGAAGTCCAAGAATCTACCCTGGCACTAGCGAGAAAGTGTGAGCAATTTGATCCAGATGGCATCACCGTTTATCTGTTCTCTAGCCGTTTCAAGCGTTACGACAACGTCACCTCGGCAAAGGTTGATCAGTTGTTTCTAGAGAACGATCCGTCTGGTACAACCAATCTGGCTTCTGTGTTGCACGATGCCACCAACAGCTATCTCCAACGCAAGCAGGCCAAACAGACAAAGCAGGGAGAGACGATTTTGGTGATTACCGACGGTGAACCAGACGATCGCCGAGCGGTGATAGAAGTGATTGTGAACGCCTCACGTCAGCTTGACCGAGACGAAGAATTAGCGATTTCCTTCATCCAGGTGGGCAATGACTCCCAAGCTAGTAAATTTCTCAAATCCTTAGACGATCAAATGCAAGATATTGGGGCAAAATTTGACATCTGCGACACGATTACATTTGATGACATGGCAGATATGAGCCTTGCCGAAGTGCTGACGAACGCCATCCACGATTAAGCAACCTAGGTGAGCTGCACCGGAAGCTTCAACTTTAGCGAAATGCAGCTCACTGACGCTCCAAGGCCAACCAGCTCCAGAACTTACGCAAAAGTCATTTGAACGGACGGATGCTTGAGTTGCTCCTTGAGATACTCAGAGAGCATCCCGTGCTTGATTTGATAGATAGTTCTACCACTTTCGTAGGCAA
>NZ_JACJPA010000028.1:0-9761 GCF_014695845.1 Trichocoleus sp. FACHB-591 | reverse complement strand
AGTGATTTTCGATGATGGTAGTTTACCTGATCTGCCCCGCGATCGCTTCTAATTTCAACGGAAAGAAAGAAAAACGAGCCCTCTAGAGACTGACGTGACTCAGCCATCCTCCCCTTCTGATGAAGTGAAGGTGAAAAAGAACAGTTGCTTTAAGCCAAGGTTGATGTGCTCCAGCGTCCTTAGGATAGCGAGAAACTCCTCAACGATGAGGTGGCGGTACTCATCTCTCAACGCTTGAGTAGGGAGTTGAAGTTGTAGAGAAGGAGGCTATAGGCATCGAGGCCGGCATTGTAGCAACTGCGGGCTGTGAACCTGGTGAGGCCTTTATCCAAGCTTACTTTTGCTCAAGTTGGTAAACTGTGGCTTCATTCCAGCTTCGAAGTTCTAGGGTTGTACAACTGCCCCATTGAGGGTGCTAAGACATTTCTGTGCTTCGTAGGCCTGTGGTTTGAGTGCAGCTAGCTTCATTGTCTTGACCTCAGAGCTAGCGTTATCAGGATACCTCTAGCTAGAAGCTGAGACGAGAGTCTATGACCGTTGTCATGAATACAGCATACAGTAATCCAATGCAAACCGCATCACATTAATGAACATAAAGTTGAGGTACAACCAGTAGGTTAAGCTGTGGGTAACAAATTCAGGCTAATCAGGTACTGTGGCAGATCGAGTAACAGTAGACATTGAAGGACTCAGAGAGCGAATTGACGAGGCGTACTCGGATAATCCGCTGTGGACCGAGCTGTCTCTAGCGCAAAAGCTGAGGCGGCTGCTTCTAGATGGATTAGAGAAGGTGGAAGGCGATCGCCTTTCAAAAACTTCTTCATCTACTTCCAAGGTCGATAGTTGAGCATGAATCTCTTAGTGTTTGCTGAGTAGGTTCTCTACGATCGAGTTCACTATATTTAGAGTCAAGATGATTGAAGAATTCTGTCTGGCTTAATCACTATCCTCAGATGGCGAAGCTTCAATTCCTTGTAAAATGCTTTCCAATTCCATTTCCAATTGCTCTGGAGTTGGTAAACTTCCTCGTAACGATTCTGGCAAAGAATTCCGTAACTGGTAAGTTGATACTCCAATTGGTTTATTTACATCTCGCAAAGCATACTCAGCAGCTGTCTTCTTCTTACCTTTACAAAGGATGATACCGATGGTGGGGTTATCATCTCTATGCCGTAATAAGTCATCGACGGCTGAGATATAAAAACTCATTTTGCCTGAAAACTCGGGCTGAAACTCTTTAACTTTGAGGTCAATCACTACAAAGCAACGTAATTTTAGATGATAAAACAGTAAATCGATGTAGTAGTCATCACCATCTACTTCTATGCGATACTGGCTCCCAACAAAAGAAAAACCAACGCCTAACTCTAGTAAAAAATCTCGAATGTGCTCGACTAGAGCAGTTTCTAACTCCCGTTCTTGTACGTCTTGGCTAAGGCTTAAGAAGTCAAAATGATAGGGATCTTTGATTAATTGTTGAGCTAGGTCTGATTGGGGCTGGGGTAGGGCGCGGTCAAAGTTCGTGATGGCACCTCCCATTCTTCGATAGAGCCCACTTTCAATTTGATGAACTAGCACATTACGGCTCCAGCCGTGTACAACTGTTTGCTTTGCATACCAAACTCGCTCTTCAGCATCTTTGAGTTTGTCGAGCAGGCTAATGTTGTGATACCAAGTAATTTGTCCAAGCACATCTTGGACGATTGATTCATCAGGAAATGCTTGAGCAAATGCTCGCATATAGAGGAGGTTGGAGCGAGAGAAGCCTTTGATATCTGGAAGTTCTCGCTTTAAATCTGCCGCTAATTGAGTGATTATTTTTGCACCCCAACCAGCTTGCTGTTGCCGACTCAAAATATCTTTGCCGACCTGCCAATAAAGTAGCACTAGCTCCTTATTAACTGCTAAGGCCGCTCGAATCTGAGCGCTGCGAATCCGTTCTTTCAGGTCCCGCAGAAATTTTTCATAATCATTGGATGACAAACTATTCACTGTCTGAGTTCATACGATTGATCAACTTATGTAGCAGTCGCAGATTTACTTCTACCGTGGATAGAGCTTAGTAACTCAATCGTCCAAGTGCCGCTTGGACAATTAGTTCGTTTGCACTATTCAATTCTAAAACTTACTTTCCATGAGAAACGAATATTTCCCTCATGGCAAAAACAGCAGTGAAAATTTCACTCCACCAATGACTCAAGCTGTCCTAACAATTTCTCTAGTGCTTTTGCCTTTTTTGGATCTTCCCAAATCTTGGCTTGCCTAACCCGTCGGTAAACATCCTTCATACGGTTTGGTAAAGCGCTTGGAACGCCTGTAGTTTTAGTAGGCTGGATTTCATGGATACGCTTTTTGATCTCTCTAACTGAAAGATTGTGCTCTAAAGTTTCGGCAAGCAGCTGTTGACGCTCTTGTACATCCTTTACCTGAGCAATTATTCGCGCTTTTGTATACTCAAGCTGGCCTTGCCGTAAAACATGGAGAACGTCTTCAGGTAAATTGAGTAAGGGTAAACGGTGGCTACGGAAGCTATCTGGGCTTAATCTGCCGATAACCGAAAAGATTTGTTCTACAAGCTTCCATTGGCTACGAACAACGTTGTTCGTAATTTCAGTACCTTGTTTTTGTATATTGGCAACGTGATTGAGCAGAGAGACGACCTCTTCTGGTGAGCACTCTAAACGAATTGAGAGTAGTTGTAGGATTGCCTCTGTTTCCTCAATTGGATTGAGATCCTCTCTTTGCAGATTTTCTAGAAGCGCTACTTGGATTGCATCTTGATCTGCAAGATCTCGGATTAGAACTGGCACTTTTTCAAGCTTGAGGGTTTGAGCTGCTCTGTAGCGACGTTCCCCAGCAAGCAGTTCATACCCACCCTCTAAGGACGGACGAACCAATAGTGGCTGTAAGATACCATGCTCACGAATTGAAGCAACCAAACTGTCCATTGCTTGAGGTGAAAAATAGCGCCGAGGCTGCTGCGGAGGTAAATGGATTTGAGCCAGCGACAAATATTGATCGCTGGGTTCTACCTCTTGCTCTTGAAGCAGAACATTAGGCGTCACTCCTACAAAGTCAAGAAATTGCCTTGTCTTATTGGGAAACTCCATTTCATCCGCCATTGACAAGCGTTTTTTGGCCATATCACACTTGCTCCACAATTGCTTGAACGACTGCTCGATACGCTGAGGTTAGTTTCTGCTCAGAGGTGTATTGATGGATGGGTTCTCGGGCTAAATTTGACTCTGGAAACTGAACTGATTTAGGGACAGGTTCAAAAATTTTGATGCCTGTTAACTTAGCTTGTAGGGTTTTGAGAGCATCTTGGGTCGTGAGCGTGCGATCAGCCATTGTTGGCAAAACCCCCAAGATTTGTAATTCTGGGTGAGTGTCCTCATCTCGGATACCATCGATGGTTTCTAGCAGTTGTCGCAACCCTTCAAGCGCAAAGAATTGACACTGAACTGGAATTAAGACTGTATCTGCCGCCATTAAAGCATTTAGTGTCAGCATTCCTAAGCTAGGAGGACAGTCAATCAAAATATGCTCATAGTCTTGACGTAATGGGTTTAACTTCTTTCTAAGAATTCGGCTATTGTCTGCCACCGTTAGAATCTGCTTCTCTCCAGTTGCAAGGGAAATGTCGGCGGGTAATAGACTAACGCCTGCTTTAGTTTCAACGATCGCTGCGGCTGCTTGTTGCTTGCGATCGATCAAAACTTCATAAGCCGTTTTCTGATCAGGTTGAATTTTTACCCCTAGCCCAGTGGTTAAGTTGCCCTGAGGGTCAAAGTCAACAACTAAACAAGAACCCTGCTCCGCTAATAAACCTCCTAACGCGATCGTGGAGGTTGTCTTTGCTACCCCACCTTTTTGATTCGCGATCGCAATAATCATATTCTTCTCAAGACCTGGATTTTTGTGTTAAAAAATCACTTTATTTGACTGATTCTATGACAAATTGAACGTTTTGTAGCTGCTGCTAGACAAAGAACAAAAAGCAGACTAGAGATGAAGCCTAAGTTCAATACCTTGTAGGAATTCAAATGGGTCGAAGCTTGCCTTTGTCCCTTAGGGTCAAGAAGGTGTTGCCGGTTCAATCCCATTCTGGAGGCGATGTGAAGCCTGCTGCGGAATTGGGCACATTAGGCTTGTAATTTGTCCTGGGCAGATGGAGAGGGAAGACGAAATGATTCAGATGAGTTACGACTTTGATCAGGCTATCCTACCCCTGGGCGCTGCATTAAAGACGAACGTGCTCCTGCGGTTTCGGGCTGATACCCCTGAGTCTGCTCGACGGCAGCTGAACCTTTCCTTAGTGATCGATCGCTCAGGCTCCATGGCAGGTGCTCCTCTACATCACGCCCTCAAAGCCGCTGAGTCGGTGGTGGATCAACTAGAGCCAGAAGATACGCTCTCCGTGGTCGTTTATGACGATGCTGTGGATACGGCTGTATCTCCTCAGTCCGTGACGGATAAAGCTGGGCTTAAAACTGCGATTCGTCGGGTACAAGCTGGTGGTATTACCAACTTGTCAGGAGGATGGCTCAAAGGTTGCGAGTATGTGAAAGCCCATCTAGACCCGCAAAAAATCAACCGTGTCCTGCTGCTCACCGATGGCCATGCCAATATGGGGATTCAAGACCCCAAAGTATTGACGGCAACCTCAGGGCAAAAAGCAGAAGCAGGCATTGTCACCACCACCCTGGGGTTTGCCCAAGGCTTCAACGAAGATCTTTTAATTGGCATGGCCAGAGCGGCCAATGGTAACTTTTACTTTATTCAGAGCATTGATGAAGCGGCTGAAGTATTTAGTATTGAGCTAGACAGCCTCCGGGCAGTGGTAGGCCAGAATCTGCTTGTGACGCTGGAATTAGCAGCAGGAGTCAGCTTAGTTGACACCTTGAGCCTCGCTAAAGTGAGCCAGAATGACGCTGGGGCAACGGTGCTCTCCTTAGGAGAGCTTTATGAGGGCGAAGACAAACTCTTGGGCTTGAGTTTAGCCATTTCTGAGGCGGCGATCGCGGCCCTTGCTGGAAGTGAGCTGCCCCTAATGAAGTTGCACTACAGTGCGGATGTGGTTCAAGATGACCTGATTCAGAGCGTGTCAGGAACCACAGAAGTGGTGGCTAGGGTCGGAACGGTTGAGGAAGCGGCAATGGCAGCTTCGAGCCATATTATTCTGGAGTTAAGCCGCCTGACCATTGCTAAGGCCAAAGAGACCGCTCTTGATTTGGCTGAACATGGCAGGCATGAGTCAGCTGAACAAATCCTCCGCGACTTGATCCAAGACCTGCGCTATCAAGGATTAAATGAGAATTTTGAGATTGCTGAAGAGATCGACCAGCTAGAGTATTTTGCTGGTCGCATCGCTCAAAAAGCTTTAGGTAACGCTGGGCGTAAGGAATTACGGGATCAGACTTATCAGACGATGAGTCGTAACCGCAGTGATCTCGTCGGCCGTGGAGTCACAGCGGGTGAGGAGGTATATGCCATGCCCACCGTGAGCGAAGTGGGTTCTGGTGTGGAACTGCACTGCGTTCGCGAAGGCGGTAAGCTGCGAGTCAAAGTCATATCTGAAGGCTATGACGGGACCAAGAATATTCAGTTTCCTCGGGCCATCCGGGCCGAGGGAGCGCGTTATGTCGTCGAAGGGCTAGAACTATCCAGCGATCTCAGCTTTTATCGAGTCAAAGGTGACATCACTCGCTTCACTAAACCGGGTGAAGTGGATATCTTTGTGGCGGCTCGCTCCTCCAGACCTGCAAGTACGGGTAAAGCTTCGACCGGACCTGCAAGTGCGGCGGCTCTCTCCACCACGGATGCGGTCGGCAATGGTGTGTTAGTGCAATGTGTCAAAGAGGGCAGTAAACTCCGCGCTAGAGTAGTCTCCGATGCCTATGAACCAGATTGGAATATGCGCTTCCCTCGCTCCATTCGGGAAGAGGGGATGCTGTATGTCGTGGATGAAGTGAAGACAGCACCCGATGGCAAGTCCTATATCGCTTGTGGGGAAATCAAGCGGTTTGTGCAACCGGCTCTAGCTTCCTAGATTGGTGTTGCTGTGCATCACCTACCAGCCATTGATTGAGCCGCAGTTAAGCCTCAATCAATGGCTGGTAGTCGTCTGGATTGTCAAAGCCCGCAACCCAGGCGGCGGCTTGATGGCAGCTCCGCATCTCAGGCGGAACGCGCAGGATATGAATGTGCCCTGTGGAGGGACAAGTGACCCTTAAGACCATGAGTGGTTCGTCATCTTCAAAAGCGACGCAGACGAGTTGGCGATCGCCTCCCGTATCGGTGTCGGCATCGCGGATCACCCCTCCCACTTGCTGTAAAAACCGCTCATATCCCAAGCGCTCAATCAGCACCCGACGTAATTCGGCATTCTCGGTGTTGAGGATATCTTGCCCTGTCATCAACTGCGGCTCAAAGGCAATGCGATCGCTGACCTGTACGCCACGCCAGCGTAGAACAAAACCATGTCCTTTAGGTAAGCGAGTGATCCCGCTTCCCGCTAACTCAATCCAATGAGTTACATGCAGTCCTAAAGGGAGCGTTGTGAGGTTGACACAATCACTGATATCCAAGCTCTCACAAGTTAAATTCTCAGGCAGTGAGTAGAGGCTGGGTTCTCCACGCAAATCTAGAGGTCCCAGAACCTTGAGGCCATCCCCAGCTCGATGCTCCAGAATCAGCTTACGAGCGCGATCGCTCGATACAGGTTCATTGGGGCTGAGGTTTGGCTTGGCTAGTTTTCTCGGCACCCGCCCGTTTGACAGCAGATAGCGCATTAATCCATGACCTCTACATAAGCATCAGGTCGGTATTCCCGCTGTCGCCAAACTCGATAAACCCCTTGGGGTAATTCAATGGCCTGATGCTCTTCATGAACCAAAGTGGCTCTGGATTCCTTAACTTCCAGAAACAGATGATTATCCTGCACCCATAACTGAACGGCATTGGCCTCTTGTAGACGATGGCTGTGTCCCGTCAGTTCACCCTCTGCTAGAGTGGCTCCTTCCCGCTTTCGGGTCCCAATCGGTAAGCTAGCAATTCGCCTGAGTAACACATCACCGTGTCTATACAGAACACCGATTTGATTCGCATGAGGGCTGTTGTGGTTATGCAGCATTTGGGGGTGATGGGTTAGTTGAGAGCCAAACTTGTGAATGAGTGTGGGTGAGTGATGCCTAGTTCAATGACTAGTCGCTGTTTGCCGGGGAGGTTTCTCATTTCTCAGGTATGAACTGCAACATGCACTAGTGATGCACTGAACAGGAGACAAATGATGTTTCAATCTTAGCCGATACCCCCAAATCGTTTGGAGCTAATCAGCTGCTAGAGAATGAGTTGAGTAAGCGGTCAATTAGTTCAACGGGAGCGAGTCTTGCAAGTTCAGGTTGCACTAGCGAGATCGCCGTAGAGTTTTTTCGCATTGGGTTTGTGTCAGGGGTTGAACGCTATCGAGTGATGGCAGAAGCGGCAGATAGATGGCAGGCTACAACCCGCGATCGCCCTCGGTACCGATCCATTGCTCATGCCATTACTTGTAATTGGGATCAGCTACAAAGCACGAAGCTAAACCTGAAGAGGTTAGCTGCTATCCGAGACGGCAGCCAGAAGCCTACTGAGACGGAATTACTTAGGCTTGCCTTGGCTCTGGGTATTAGCGAACAGGATTTAGAGTCATTGCCTCTGCTAGACGGGGAAAGCACTAATGCTGCTCTACTAAGCTCAACCTCAGACCCTTTGAGCAGTCAGTGAGCTCTTGAATGATGTATGGGTCTGTCGTGAAGATGCCGATTGCCCTCTGTTTACCATCAGGACCCGCAGACAGGAAGGTGTGACTCCCTAAAACTGTAAAGGGGCGATCGCACGCTAGAAACTTCTCGTGAGTTCCTAGTAGCTTCAGAGTGCATTGGTGGGGATCTGTCTGCCGTAGCACTTTAAACTTAGGCAGTGCGGTCTAGCCATCTTGTGTGTCTTGGATTCTTATGGTACGTCCAACCATTCTGCCCCAGAGTAATAATTCTGCCGACATCTCCTTGCTAGCCCCAGCTAATCTTGCTTGTTCGTGTGCTCGTGGCCCCCTGATCAAGTCACTTGTTAGCATTTCTTTACGGAAATACGGAAAATGTTACGGTTTGTGTGTAGCCAGGGAAGGATAGAACTACATCCGCTTGGAGGATGCAGTGCCAGCACACTCACTAGCCTTGCCAACAGGAGGAATCGATTTATGTCAGTGACCGGTCTGATTCAGGGACTCAATGCCTTTCACAGCGACTACTTCACCACAAATCGAGCCCTGTTTGAACGACTCTCGAACGGGCAGGCACCCGAAGTTCTCTTCATTACTTGTTCCGATTCCCGGATTGACCCCTGCTTAATCACGCAGTCTCAGCCTGGTGAACTCTTCGTGATGCGCAATGTCGGTAATATCATTCCGTCTTATGGAGCCGCGAGTAGTGCTGAAGCCGCTGGGGTAGAGTATGCGGTCGCTGGCGTCGGGGTGCGGGACATCATTGTGTGTGGTCATTCCCACTGTGGGGCCATGAAGGGGTTGCTGCAAATCGGTAATCTGAGTGAGCAGATGCCGCTAGTCTACGACTGGTTGAAGCGGCATGGAGAAGCCACACGGCGCTTAGTGCTAGATAATTATGCGCACCTGCAGCCCGAGCGATTGCTCAAGATCGCGATCGAGCAGAATGTGTTGACGCAGATAGAGAATTTAGAAACGTATCCTGTCATTCGCTCCAAGTTGCATAGCAGGCAGCTGAATCTGCATGCTTGGATGTACGAAATCGAGACTGGTCAGGTATTCGCTTATGATGCGGGATTAGGACAGTTTACGCTGCTGAGGCAGCGCTCCTTCCCGGTACCCGACCCATTGATTACAGCTATTTCACAGTAATCAGGGAAACCCTGTCGTTTCATTGGAATAGTCATTCAGTCGACAGAAATGCGTCCGTTAACGCCTAAGCTTGCTCGGCACTATGTTGAAGACGGAGATGACCCGAGCCTAAGGTCGCACCAGGATTTTGATTGCTTCCCGGCTATCCATTGCTGCCTATCCTTTGGGGACGCCATCAAGATCAACCGTTAAATCGAGAACCGCAGAAGCATTGAGTTTGGCTGCCACCGTATCGGCTAGCAATTTACCGAATGTAAGCACGGGCAGGTGTAGCAACGCCTCGCAATGTGATTTTCTGCATGAATAAACGTCCCAAATTAAAGTTGTGGCTGCTAGTGTGGCACGCCAACATACCCAATCGCGCCACCGGGACGCGCACTGCCGATCGCCATTGCCATTGCAGACTCGCTGCCCACACAGTCCAGTACCGACTCTGCGCAACCTTGGGTAATCTCTTGCACGGCTGCAATGAGCTACGCCCCGCCGGAGGCGATCGCACTGGTCTAGTCCCAGCACTATCCTTACCAAGGCTGCGTGGTTGGTCCAATCGTAAATTCGTTCACGTTCGTGTCTTCTGGCTGGTCGATTGCAAACGCTACAACATTGGCGACTCGATCAGGTGAAATGCCATCGATGCGCCGGTAATAATCACAACTTTGTTTTCAATCATCTGATTCCTCTTTTTGTTGACTCAGATCTTGCACCAAGGCTTAAAAGGTGGCAGAAAGGGCGTGAAACTAATAGACCGCAAGAACAATGGACATTCTTGCCCACGCCCAAGAACTAATCTATCACTTGCTCGATGGGATGCCGACTCCCTACCAACGTCAAAGCCTGCAAGCTTTGC